>JAFZAL010000160.1 GCA_017557195.1 Thermoguttaceae bacterium
GGCAAGGTTGACAAGGCGATTGTTATTGACTTTAAAACCGTTCGGAAAGGGAGCGATTTAGACGAAGTGTTAAATCGATATACTGGTCAGATGGACGCGTATCGTCAGATTGTCTCGATGATGTACGGGATTGAGATCGGCGTCGTGGAAACGACTTTACTGATCCTGGAAGGGGATTTTTAACGTTAAATTCTGGAAAATGGGAAGTCCGATTGCTGCGTTCGCCCTGTTTGCGTAATTGTAACAATCGGACTAATCGTTATCTTTTAAACTTTAATATTTTTTTTCGAGCCGTACAAAAAGGTCAAATCGGCACAGGCGTCGAACGACTTTTGAAAAAATCTGATTTTTTGACAAGAACAAGCCGGCGCTTTTTAATTCTTGAGTTATATTATTGTAAAAGGATTTTAGGTCTCGGTGTCGAGTTACGGCGCCGATTGTTCTGCAAGGATGCATGTAAATTCAGATTAACAATTATATATGAATTACATGCAAAACAATTATCAAACAAACGCTCAGACGATTCGGCGGTCAAGCTGGTCGTTGTTGCAGACCCCTTGTTTGCGCTTGTCTGCAGTCATGGCGTTGTTTGCTGTATTTATCTGTTGTTCAACGTCTTATAGCCAAACTCCAGACCGTCTTGCGCGGTCGTCGGTTCGCCGACAGACGGTTATGCGTCCAACGTTCAATTCGAATTACGACAACTATTCGAATACCGGCTCCAGTTTAAATCGCGGCGTTCAGCCGCAGCAGCCTGTTGTCGTCAACCCGTTTGAACGGTTTCAGGGGGAAGTCAGCCCGATAGAATCGGATATGATTCAGGACGCCAAAGACAGCCGCTTTGACCGCTATACGCTTTTTGAAGCCGCTTTGATTGCCGCCGGCAATACAGACGCCGCCAAATTGGAAGGGTATAGACAACAATTTAATAATCGAGTCTATCAGCTGGCGCGGCTCATTCCTCAAAACGCGACAGAACTGCAAAAATCGCGTATTATTCTGGAATATCTTCACCGCGAGATGTTTCACGATTATTTATTGGAAAGCTCAAATATCGGGGCGATTTTCGATTCCGGAATTTACAACTGCGTAACTGGCGCGACGCTGTTTAACAGCCTGGCGCGTCATTTTGGCGTAAACGCCGTGGCGCTGGAACTGCCGGGTCACGCCATGAGCCGCGTTTATCTGTCTGACGGGACGTATTATGACGTCGAAACCACGTGCGCCATCTGGTTCCAGCTTCAGGATTATCCCGGCAAGCAGGAACAGGTTATCGCCCGGATGCTGGAAGCGGGCGCGGCGTCTCAGGTGGTAGACGCGCCGGTGGTTCGCCGTCCAATCAACGACGTTGAACTCGTTGCGAAACTGTATTACAACCGCGGCGTCGAACTGCTCAACAAGGAAAACTACGCCGGCGCGATGCACTGTAACGCCAAGGCTCTGATTTTGGATTCCAAGTCGGCGACCGCCAAAGGCAACTTCCTGGCGACGCTCAACAACTGGGCGATCAATGAATCCAAAGACGCTCATTACGATTACGCTATGAGAATTCTTCGTCAGGGCATGAAAATTGACCCGAACTACCCGATTTTCAAGAATAATCACGTTCACATTTATCATCAGTGGATAGAGCAGCTTTGCAAGCAGTCTCGGTATGAAGAAGCGCTTGCGTTGTCGCGCCAGGCGATTTCCGAAGCCCCCGACGAAGAGCATTTCCGGAAGCTGGAAGCGTACGCACTGATGGGCGTTCAGCGAACGGCTGCCGCCAGAGCCAACGCCGCTCAGCCCTCTCAACCAGTAACGACGACTGTCGCCTATCCGCACCCGTAGGGCGCCAAGCGACTCCCGCCTATTGCCTACTGCCTACTGCCTACTGCCTCCTTTATCTATGTCAACCAAACTTCGAATCGGCTGGATTGGAACCGGCGTCATGGGTCGGTCTATGTGTTCTCATCTGCTCAAGGCGGGGTATGAGTGTACGGTCTATAACAGGACGAAAAGCAAGGCGGATTCCCTTTTAGAACAGGGCGCGACGTGGGCGGACTCCCCTGCTCTGGTTGCTCAATCAAGCGACGTCGTCTTCTCGATTGTCGGATTCCCCAAAGACGTTGAAGAAGTTCTCCTGGGCGACTCCGGCGCGATTGCCAACATGGACGCCAACGGCGCGAAAATCGTGGTTGATATGACAACCAGTTCCCCTCGCTTGGCGGCGGAAATGGCGGAGTTTGGGCGCGACCGCGGCGTTGCCGTTCTCGACGCTCCGGTTTCCGGCGGCGACGTTGGGGCGAGAAACGCCAAGCTCTCGATTATGGTCGGCGGCGACGAACAGGCGTTTGAATTCGTCAAGCCGCTGCTGAGCTTGATGGGAACGAACATCGTTCGTCACGGTACGGCGGGAATGGGGCAACACGCTAAAATGGTCAACCAGATTCTTATCGCCGGCACAATGCTGGGGCTGGCGGAGGCGTTTCGGTACGCTCGTCATGCGGGCTTGGACATGACAGCCGTCATGCAGTCGGTCGAGTCCGGCGCGGCGGGGTCGTGGAGCCTGTCGAACTACGGTCCGCGAGTTCTCAAAGGCGATTTCGCTCCCGGATTCTATATTGACCATTTCGTCAAGGATTTGGGCTTGGCGTTACAGGAAGCGGAGAGAATGAACATCGACCTGTCAACCGTCGCCCTGGCAAACAAAGAGTATCAAAAGGCGCAGGAACAGGGCTTGGGCAAAAACGGAACCCAGGCGATTTGTAAGTTAGAGTAAAATAGACGAGCCGGGGTGCGTAAGCACCCGGAAAAACAACTGTTGCACATGGTTGAGCAGTAACCAGCTTTGTCGATAGCGCAAGCGCTCTCAAAAAATTATCGCTGGATATTGTTTTTTGTCAAAATAAGCTATAATATAGAAATCGTAAGATTGTATTTAATCATGACAGCAGGATGGATTTCTTGCCGTCTTGTAACTCCCGACGCCCAATAATCAAATCCAATGATTTTTTCCAGCGAAATATTCCTGTTTTTGTTTCTGCCGTTCGTTCTGTTTGTGTACTATTGCATTCTGTTTAAATCCAGAACGCTGCAGAACCTTTTTTTGCTGATAATGAGTCTGGCGTTTTACGCCTACGGCGAGCCTTGGTTCGTGTTTATCATGATGGCGTCGATTGCGTGCAACTGGGCGTTTGGACTGCTAATCGACAAGTTCCGGGAGAACAAACGCGCTGCGATTGCGGTTATCGTGGCAATGCTGGGCGTCAACCTGGGCATTCTCGCCTATTTCAAGTACTGGATGTTTATTCTGGGGAACATCAACTACTTTACGGGCAGCTATATCCCGATTCCCAAAATTATGCTGCCGATCGGGATTTCGTTCTTTACGTTCCAGGCGATTTCCTACGTTGTCGACATCTATCGCGGCAAAGGTCAGGCGCAGAAGAACCCGCTCAACGTGGGGCTGTACATTGCGTTTTTCCCGCAGCTGATTGCCGGCCCGATTGTTCGTTACGAAACCATTGCTGACCAGATTCACAATCGCAAGTCCACGTTTGACGACTTCTCAGACGGCGTGTGTCGGTTCATCGTTGGGTTAGCCAAAAAGATGTTGATTGCCAACTCGATGGGCATTGTCGCCGACGCAGCGTTCAAACTTCCTGCCGGCGAGCTGTCTGTTACAATGGCGTGGCTGGGCGCTCTGGCGTACACGTTCCAGATTTATTACGACTTTTCCGGGTATTCCGACATGGCGATTGGTTTGGGACGCATGTTTGGCTTCCATTTTCTGGAGAACTTCAATTACCCGTACGTTTCGACGTCCATTACAGAGTTTTGGCGTCGATGGCACATGTCGTTGAGCAGTTTCTTCCGCGATTACGTTTATATCCCGCTGGGCGGAAACCGGGTTTCCAAGCCGCGATTGATACTCAACCTGTTTGTCGTTTGGGCGCTGACGGGTCTTTGGCACGGCGCAGACTGGGCTTTTGTCCTGTGGGGTTTGCTGTTTTTCGTCTTTCTGGTTTTCGAGAAAAGCGTTGGCTTCGAGAAACGGCTGACGTCCCGTTGGTTTGTCCCGCTGAAATACGTTTATGCCATGTTGATTGTCGTTGTCGGCTGGGTTTTATTCAAGGCGGGGTTCGACGCCAATCAAGCTGTCATGGCAGGAGAAACCGCCAACAGTCTGGCGCTGACCGGCTCGTATCTTCAAACCATGTTTGGCTTGAGCGGCGCCCCGCTGTTTGACGACCTGGCGTACTTCCACTGGCACGAAACGAGATACTTCTATCTCTTTGCCGTCCTGTTCAGCTTCCCAATCGTCCCATGGCTTGTCAGCAAAGGCGATAAGATTAAAAACCCGGTTGGTCAGTTCCTGTTCAGTTCGGCTTACGTTCTGTTGTTCTGTTGCATTTTTATAATCGCCGTTGCTTACGTCGTCAAAGGCGGATACAATCCGTTTATCTACTTTAATTTCTAGCGGAACTTGAAAGAAAATGAACGATAATATAAATACAGAACGAAAGATGGAAAGCGCCCGCACGTATGCGAACAGAATTCTTGGCTTTTTGTTTTGTCTATATCTTTTTATTGTTGTAATACAGTTTGGCTGTTCTACGAATATTAAAGAATTCTATTGGTCGGCGCGATGGAAATATGAGCAACTGAATGAATCAAAACCAAATCAATTATTATTTAATTTGGCGGAAGGCGCCGGTCATGCCAGCAATATTCAGTATAAAAAGTATAGAGATATTCGCAGACCATATATTGAGTTATACGGAATTTGTCAAAAGCATTTAGGAAAAGACTGCTTGTTAAATGATTATTTAGTTCGGTTAAACAATAATCAGCTAACTTTCCTGAATCCTCGCGTTTCAGATAAGGACATTGAATTATATGCTCAAAAAACCCAACATTTATTCAATGAATTAAACAGGAAAAAGATTCCGTTTCTTTTTGTGATGTTTCCCTACAAGACGCATAAGGAAGCGCCTAATTTGCCTCGGGGCGTTAAAGATTATACTAATGATAATGCAGACCGCTTTTTACAGTGTCTTGAAAAGAAAAAAGTTCCATTTATTGATGTGCGCCAATTGTATATAGACGATCCGGACAGACATTATCAGCTTTTCTATTCTGGAGATCATCATTGGAAACCCGAGTATGCATACGAATCATATTTATATATATCTAAAATCCTTAGTGAACAAAAAAGCGCTTCGGCGCATTTTTTTTCATGTACTGGAATGGAGTATAAGGATATGAAAAGAATTGACTGCGAGAATCCATTTTCAATTCCATCTCAAGAAGCTCTTGTTGGAACCTCTTATCTGAATAAACCAGAAAAAACAACATTTATAATACCTAAAGCTCATACGGACTTTATTTTAGAGTGTTCCAATCTCAATTTAGAAAAAACGGGTGATTTACAGAGCGTATTTTTCCCGTTTTTTAATCCTCTCCAACCTATTGTCCACATACATAATAATTTGGTTCAGAATGATAATAAAGTGATTTTGATCTCTGACTCTTATTCATTGTTTTTTATTCATTTTATTTCATTGAATAATCATAATGTAGATTATATTGATCCAAGGGTGTATAACGATGATTTATATGAATATATTCAAACAACCCATCCAGATATTGTGATTTTTGCAATTAATCCTTCATGTTTTTTAAATAGCATATTCAAGAAATTTTGAATAAAACATATTCCTTCTGTCGTCAAAGGCGGATACAATCCGTTTATCTGCTTTAATTTCTAGCAGAGCTATCGTTTTGCAATCCCTTTTACAACAAGTATTGCAATCAGCGCGGCGACTCCGGTCAGGGCGATGGCTCCGCCGGGTTTGGCGTAGGAACAGCAGGAAATTATCAGTCCGGAGATCATAAACAGGACGGAGAACGCGATCGACAGCCAAACGGTCGACCGGAAACTCTTTGCAATCTGTAACGCGCAGGCGACGGGCAAAACCATCAGCGACGAGACAATCAACGCCCCGACGGTTCTGGCTGCAACGGCAATTGTCGCCGCGGTCAGAATGACGAACACAAAGTTGATTCTGTGCACAGGAACGCCTGCCAGTTTCGCGCCCTGCTCGTCAAAAACGATATAGAAAACCTCTTTGTAAAACAGGAAGAACGCGCCCAGCGTTGCTAACCCAACGCCTAACGACGTGTAGAATTCGTCGTCTGGAACGGCGACGATTGATCCGAACAGGAAGTTGGAAAAGTTCGCCGACGCGGGGAGATAACCCGTCATCACGCCTGCCAAGCCAACGCCGGTGGACAGAATAATCGCCAGGGAAATATCTGCGTACTGAGGGAATTTGTGACGAAGGAACTCGATAGCCGCCGCGGCGAGAACGCAGTACGCAGCAGCGCCCAGCGTCGGATTGAATCCGAAAATGAACCCGAACGCAACGCCCGCCAGCGAGGAGTGCGCCAGCGTGTCGCCCATGAGCGACATCCGTTTCAGAACGCACAGAATTCCGATGCACGGGATCGCCGCCGCCAGGACCAACCCGATAATTATCGCGCGCTGCATGAATGACAGTTCAAGAGGATTCATGGCCGCCCTCCTTATGGTTGAGATGACACTGTTCGCAAAGACAGTCCGAGTGATGGCAGAGACGTTCGCCGTGGTAATGCGCGCCCGGGTGCTTGTGACGGCTTTGGATTTCTTCCTGAAGCTGATGAGCGTCCAGCTTGACGACAGAGCCGTCTTCCAGACAGTAAATCGAATTGAACCAGTCGCAGGCGCGCTGATGGTCGTGGGTTATCATCAAAACGGTCAGCTGACGTTTTTGCCGGATGTTGTCCAGAAGGGTAAACAGCTCGTTCGCCGCCGTCGGGTCGATGCCGCTTGTCGGCTCGTCCAGCAGGAGCGATTCCGGCTCGCTTGCCAGCGCTCGGGCGATGAGCGTTCGCTGCTGCTGACCGCCGGAGAGCTTGTTTACCGGGCTTTTCGCAAACGGAAGAAGCCCGACTGCGTCGAGAAGCTCCTCGACCGTTTTTCGATATTGTGACGAAAAGAACTTCAGCAGACCGAGCCGATGATACATCCCGGAAAAGACGACCTCCTCAACCGACGCGGGAAATCTGTCCATGAGAGTAAAGCAGTTTTGCGGGACGTACCCGATTTTCCACCATTGCCGATACACCGAGGTTGAAACCCCGTCGATGAGAATCTCGCCCTGCTCTGGCGTCAGCTCGTTGAGAATGAGTTTCATCAGCGTACTCTTCCCCGCCCCGTTGCCGCCGATAATCGCGGCGCACTCTCCCTGCTCAACGGTAAACGACACGTTGTTGAGGACGGTGTCGCCGTTGTAGCCAAACGTCAGGTTTTTGATGTCGAAATGCATGATTAAGTTGCGAGTTGCGAGTAGCGAGTTGCGAGGCGGCGAGGCGCCGCACCCAGTCCGCGCCGACAAGGTCGGTTCCTGATTGGACGTGGATAGCGCCAAAATCAGCTTTTTCGGAAGCAAAACCTTGTCCTTTTGCCCGTGCGGCTTCGCTACCGCGCGAGAGCCAAAAACCGCTCCCGTTGGTCGCTTGCTCTTTCCTTACTAAAGTTTTTTAAGCCGCAAAGAACGCAAAGAACGCATAGTTTTTAAAACATCGCGAACATCCTCCGCGCCTCCGCGTCTCCGCGTGAGGTTTTCCGGGGGCTTACGCACCCCGGCTCGCCTATCCCTACTGCCTACTGCCTATTGCCTACTGCCTTCCTCAGCGCCTCCAAATTCCGGGTCATGACGGAAAAGTAATCGTCTCCCGCCTGGATTTGGTCCTCGTACAGGGTTTCGTACGGGTTGAGGACGTCGACTTTGGCGCCGGTTTCTTTCGCCAGCGCGTCGCAAATGCGGCTGTCCTGGCTGGATTCGACAAAGACGGTTGTGATTCCATCGTCGCGAATCTTTTTGACCAGTTCCGCCATGCGCGCCATGCCGGGATCGGACTGCGCCGTCAGACCTTCAATCGGGATTTGGGTCAAGCCGTACTCGCGGCACAGATATCCAAACGCCTGATGTGACACGACAATCTCATTTTGCGGGGCGTCGCTGAGCGTTTTCCGATACTGTTTGTCCAACTCGTCGCATTTGGAAGTCCAGAGCTGAAGGTTTGCTTGATAGTATTCTGCGTTGTCCGGGTCAAGCTGAACGAAGGCGTCTGCAATGTTTTTCAGGATAATCTTGACGTTGACCGGGCTGAGCCAGACGTGCGGGTCGGGCGCCGAGTAGTCGTCGTGATGTTCGTGATGGTCGCCGTGCTCGTGATGATGACCGCCGGTAATCGGGTCTATTCCCTGAGCGGTTTCGACGACCTGGAATTTGGCGGTTCCCATGGCGTCGACGGCGTTTTTAATCCACGGTTCCATTCCCAGCCCGTTGCACAGGAACAGGTCGGCGTTCGACAGGTTCGCCAAGTCGCGGGGCGACGGTTCCCAGTCGTGGGCTTTGGTTCCTGGACGAATCAGACAGCGAACCTGGACTTTATCCCCGCCGATTTTCTGAGCGAAGTCGTACAGCGGATAAAAGCTCGTGTATACAACCGGACGCCCGTCGGCAGGCTCGTTGGAACCGGGTCGACAGCCGACAACGACGATCAAAACGGCGAGAATGAGGGGGAAACGAAGGTGCATGGGAGTTGCGAGGAAATGGAATGAAAGGCGGTAATGGAGTTCGCCAACGGCGAACGGAATTACACATTCGCCGGAACGGCGAACAAAACGATGCGAAGCGTTGGCTCCAAATCGACGAAGCCGGAAACCTTCCCCGGATGGACTCCGCCCTCGGAGTCCTTTGCTGATAGTGCGAAACGACTCTGTTGAGTCCGGTTCGCGGGCGTGTCGCCCACCGTAGAACGCTTTTTCCTGTTGCGGACTTCGTCCGCGACCCAGTAAGGTTTCTGGCTTCGCAATATGTTTTGGGCGGGGCTTGCAAGGCGCCCGAGGGCGGGCGCCATCCGAGGGACGTTATCTCCTAACTCAATACGTTATTTCCCCCTTCGAACAAAGCGTAACTACGCTCGTTTCACTCGCTCCGTTACCGCCTTTCATTTTTTAGCTCTTTATTATACAATGATATTTAGAAAAGTCAAGCAAGCAGGGGGAGTTTTCAATTTTTCAAAATGAATATAATATGGGAAAGCGCTTAGTTGAAAGTGGTAAGTACATAGGGCGCAAGCGTCTAATAAACCATTTTCTACTTAGCGCTAACCACTAACCACTTACCACTTACCACTCCTCCCCCCATGTCCCCCGTTCCAGAGATTAACTGGAAGAAGAACCTGCTGTTTGTGTGGCTGTCTCAGCTGCTGTCGCTTGCCGGCTTTGCGTTTGCGATGCCGTTTATAGCGGTGTATATTCGCGACACGTGGGGAATAACCGGGGAAAAA
>JAFZAL010000161.1 GCA_017557195.1 Thermoguttaceae bacterium
GCCCTACGCTTTCTTTTTTTCTTGTAATCTTGAGTTCTAACTTTAACTAAAATCTAAAAGTAAAATAGGTAAAACAAAATCTTTTCTAATCAATACAACAGAATTATTTTAACACGCTTTTTCCTTAAGTTGATACCTATGTGGCGCCCGTCCCTGGGCGCCTTGACGGTACGACAAAAAACCTGTTTCACAGGAATGCCAGCCAGAACAACTGGATCGCGGCTGTGTCAGCCGCCATTCGAGTAAAGCGGGCGAAGACGCCCGCGAACCAGCGGGACGGTGGGCTTGACGCGTTCTCGTGTTTTTGAAGGCTTCCGCATTCCTTGACGGCTTTCGCCGTCAAGTTGGCCCCCGGAGACGGGCGCCATCCAGGGGGCGTTTTCGGCTTACGCAATACGGTATTTCACCCTTCGAACATCCAATAATCAATCGGTGAAAATCCGTATTTTCCCGGGGGCTTACGCACCCCGGCTCGCCAAAATCCGTGTCCGGACTGACCCGCGCATAACCAATGTGTTACGCTTGCGTAATTACGCATTACGAATTACGAATTACGCATTAATACTATCCCTCTATCGCCTTAATAATAGCGTCCACGTCGTTGGGGACGGGAACGGGGTTGTTGGCGAACTGGGTGGTCTGGACGCCGCGGGGGGCTAAAACTTCGTCGTGGTATTTCTTCTGTCCGGAATGGTACGCGACGGTGGCGGTCGGGTCTTTGAGCAGATGTCCGGTCAGGATGCAGACGACTCTGTCCGACGGGGCGATAACGCCTTCTTCCCTCAGCAGTTTCGCCCCGGCGACGGACGCGGCGGAGGCGGGTTCGCAGCCCAAGCCGCCCTGCCCGATCTGCGCTTTGGCGTCGAGAATCTGCTGGTCGGTTACTTCCCGAACCAATCCGTTACACCATTCCAGAGCGCGGAGGCATTTGTCGAAGTTGACGGGTCGGTTGATTTCAATGGCGGACGCGATCGTATGAGCGCGGCGGTTTTCGTCGTTCATGCGCTTGAAATAACCTTCGATGAGCGGACGATCCGGATTCCCGCCGTTCCATCTGGCGCCGTTCTTTTCGTACATTTCGTAGAGCGTGTTGGCGCCGTGAGCGTTAATCACCGCCAAGCGGGGAACGCGGTCAATAAGCCCCAGCTCTTTGAGTTCATGGAACGCTTTTCCGAAACTGCTGGAGTTGCCGAGGTTCCCGCCGGGAACGACAATCCAGTCTGGAACCTGCCATCGGAGCGATTCCAGAACGCGGAACATAATCGTCTTTTGCCCTTCCAGCCGGAACGGGTTGACGCTGTTGACCAGGTAAATTCCCAGTTTCGGACAGACTTCTCGAACGCGCGCCATGGCGTCGTCGAAATCGCCGTCAATCTGGAGCGTCAGAGCGCCGTAGTCAAGCGCCTGAGAGAGTTTGCCGTACGCGATCTTTCCGCTGCCGACAAAGACGACGGACTTCAGCCCGGTTAACGACGCGTACAGAGCCAGCGACGCGCTGGTGTTGCCGGTCGAGGCGCACGCCGCTCGTTTGGCGCCGACCAGATTCGCGTGAGTCAAAGCGGCGGTCATGCCGTTGTCTTTAAAACTCCCGGACGGGTTGAGGCCTTCGTACTGCAAGTACAGATTCCCGACGTTCATGCCGACGTACGGCGCGACTTTGTCCGCCTGCTGAAGAACGGTTTGCCCTTCCCCGATTGTCTTGCATTTGTCTTTCGGCACGAACGGGAGCAGTTCATGGAATCGCCAGACGCCGCTGAACGACGTCGGAACGGACCGCTCGCTCCATTTCTTCTCGAATTCCTTGAGGCTTTTCGGGACGGGCAGTTTATCCCATTCGTACTCAACGTCCAGCAACCCGCCGCAGGACGGGCAGGAGGTTAAAACTTCGGAAATATCGTGGGTTTCTCCGCAGAGAATGCATTTCTGATACGCAGTCATGATTTAAGGCAGGGGGTAAATGGTTAAAAATGTCATTATTATATATAACATTATATCCTCAAACAAGAAATTGACAAGCCCCAGCAAAAGAGATGAGGGGGAGAATAAAAGGCGGTAATGAAGCGAACGCAGTGAGCAGAATTACGCATTCGCCGGAACGGCGAACAAAACGTCGGAAGAATGAATACCCAACTGACGAAACCGAAAACTTTCCCGGATCGCGAGCAAAGCTCGCCTTATTTCTTTTGCGAGCTACGCTCGCGATCCGAGGTTGGGGATTGGTTGCGTCATAGATTATCAGCGGGTCTTTGGTTAAGGCGGCGTCAAGCCGCCGCAGTCCCCGTCCTTCAGTTCCCCGCGAGTACGTGTACAGGTCTTTGGTTAAAGCGACGGCAAGCCGTCGCACTCCAAATTCATTCATCAGCCTCAACTGTTACGCCGTTCGATTTCCAGTCCAGTATCAGGCCGAAACCACTTTCATTGGGATTGTCAATGAGCCACTGGGCCAACGATGTAACAACTTTGGACTCGATAATTCTCTGGAGCGGTCTGGCGCCCATCTGCTCGTCAAATCCGAGTTCAATGAGTTTATTGACCAATCGCGCCGTCGGGTGAAGCTGAAGGTCGCGTTCTTTAATGCCGGTTCGATTGCCAAGCGCAGACAGTTCCAGCCTTACAATCGCTCGGGAGGCGGTCTTGTCCAGTTTGTTGAACGCAATAATTTTATCAATGCGGTTGAAAAATTCCGGGCGGAAAAACTGTTCTACAGCCTTAATAAACCTGTTTTGACGAGCGGAGTCCTGCTGCTCGTCCAGATCCATCGAGCCTGTAATCTGTCCGTCGCTGGTTTGGAAAGCGTTTTCGGGATTCTCAACCGCGGCTTTCTCGTTATCGTTGGCGATAAAGCCATGACTGTCTTTTTTATCGCTTCCCAGGTTGGACGTCATGACAATAATTGTATTTTTGAAATTCGTCACCCTGCCCTGTCGATCCTGCAAGCGTCCTTCATCCAAAAGATTGAGAATGATGTCGAACACGCCGCTGTCCGCCTTTTCAATTTCATCAAACAGAACAACGGAAAACGGATTCTGACGAACCTGTTCAATAAGCTTGCTGGGCGAACCGTCCGGCTTTTCCAGTATTGCCTGAGCCGTCCACGGAAGGGAGTACTCGCTCATATCGAGGCGGATAAAGCGGTCTGGCATTTTTTCGTCTGTTTGATCAACCGTTTGATTTCCAAACAGATATTGGGTCATGGTTTTCACCATTTGGGTTTTTCCGACGCCGGTTGGACCGCAAAAGAGAAACGAGCCAATCGGCCGTTTGGGATTGTTCATCGCGGTTTTGAACCGGAGAATCACGTTTGCGATTGCCCCGCACGCTTCCGGCTGACCAATAATTCGTTGTGACAAGTCCTTGAATATCTGGCTGTACGACAGCGTAATTTCATCGCGAAAGAGCCATTGCGGCATTCCGGTATGGGTCAGAAAGTCGTCATAGAGTGCGTCTGTTGTGTACGATTTTCCTTTCTTGCGGCAGCAGGCGGGAATCGTCTTGCGCCAAAACTGCGCCGCCTGACCGGGAAACGCCGAATCGCCGTAAAACCGATGAAATAAATGGGCTAACGTGGGCGCAACGTCTGCTGAAATCTCGAACGATTTATGATTTCGCATAAAATCGTCGTTCAAGTTCATTAACATCGATCGTCCCTGTTCAAAAGTAAGCGAATCGATGAAAATCGGCTCAAACAGATCGATAAATTCCGGCAAAACATGCTTCATGGTCTGGTATTCTTCGGGAGTCATTTCCCCAATAATTCGAACATGCTTTGCTCTGATAAAAGGCGCAAAAAACGACGCCAGACTCGAGTCCGCTTCGTCCGGGTTTTCAATCAGCTGAGCGAGGTTTTCGATGCACAAAACGCCCTGCTCTTTCGCCAACTGTTCTATAATGTCATTAACCTGCTGCTGCCATTCGCCCAGCCATTTTGTTCCCTGAACCAGTCGGCGGTCGTTGGAAAGCCAGAAATGGTAGTCTGAATCCTTGTTTTTGTCCTGATAATACTGACGGATCGCGTTGACCATAACCGTACTTTTTCCGCATCCGGAAGCGCCAATCAAAACAATTGACGACTGCGAGTTGGAAAGCTCTGACGCCAGCCGATCGACGTACGCTTTCATTTCCCACGCGGAACTATAGTTCTTTTTAATATACACAGACGTCAATTCGATAGCATTCCGTTTCAGCAGTGAGAGCTCATCATCGTCATCGTCGTCTTCAGAGGATTTCTTCTTTTCAGACGATTTGACATTGATATAAAATTCATCCAATTGAACGTTATGCGCGTCTTTGAGATTGTAAATGCTGCGGTCGTCAAGCTCTTTGAGTTCCTGTCTGAGAAACCGGTCCGCTTCCAGACGGAAATTCTCGGAACTGGAAAATGACGACGAAAGGTTCAAAATGGGAAATTCAACGTCAACCGTACCCATTACATCCTGACGCCAAACGTAGGGAACGCTGACCTCGACAGGAAAAGGAGACGGAAAACTCTTGTTAGGAAATTTAACGGTCGGCTTGACCTTGACGCAAGACGTTTCCAAATGAACGGCTAAATCCTCAAAATCATTCCAGGCGTTTTGTTCGTAAACCTTTTCTGCAACTTTAAGCAAAACGCTTTTGGCGTCGTTAACGCGTTTAGCGACACAACAGGCATACTCTTTTGGATACAATGCAGGCTGAAAGAGCAGCTTGCAATAGTAATTGTCTCCATCTTCCCAAATGATAATCGGTAGTTTTAATGTTGCCATGACGATAAAAGTTTCAAGTTGTTATAACGGGATTTCTGTTTGAAAACAGGTCAATCTCAATGAATAATTTGCGAAAGCGCTTGAGCCAGTTCCAACGGGAGAACGAAATACTTTCGAGCGTCGAGCGATTCATAAAACGAATCGTTCATATACATGTATCGCAGTTCGTTCCAAATTTTCGGTTTGGATTCCAGAAACGCCTTAATGCATTCGTCGGCAGTTTGCTGTTTGGAATCGTACGGCAAAACTATCAGCGAATCGGCTCTGGACAGACGCCCTATGCCGTCGAACATGACGTACACGCCCGACAAGCCTTGCGATAAACGCTTGTACGCTCCCAAACCCTGAGCGTGATAATACAGCGTCTCCTGGCGCGGCGACGGGTTATACGCATGATGCTGTAACAGGATGGGAGAACAGTTGTCGTCTGCAAACTGTTGAATCAGCTTGTTAATGGGAGCGTCGAGACGCGCTTTATCCGTGAATTCTCCAGTAGAAAAGAGCAGGATCAAGGCTTCTTCCGGCTGAGGAATTCCTGACTCCATGAGCTGATGTATCTTTGAGCATCTCGCCAAGGCTTCAAGAAGAGCGTCGTCTTTATCGGGTTCCACCTGATTCAGTTTAATGTTTTGAGGATACACGCCGCTTTCGCTTTGCAGCAAAAGATTCCATTCTTCCAGAGAAAGAGACTTGGGGACAAAAATTTTCTGAACTCTGTTATCCCGGTCTGAAATATGGCGATTCAATTTTTTGTCAATTCCACGCTGAGAGTTGCGGGAAATCGTTGCGACCAATTCCAGATCGTTTTTCAAGCTGTCCAATTCTTCCTGAATTTGAAACCGCAAACGGGTTTGCTCGTCCAAATGTCCCCAGTCAAGGAGGTTTTCGTCCGAGGAATCCGGCGACAAAAACATCCCTTTGATTTTATTGATCCAGTCCAATAACGCGCTATAAAATACAGTGTATTCTTTAGCAGTCGTTTTATCGAACATTTCTGACGTTAAAAGCATGCCTTTGCGTCTGTCGGATTGATAAATCGGAGAGATGGAATACGTCAGTTTGTCGTTTTCACAGTCGATTTCAATAACGGAAATGGTATTCCACGTCGATTGAGCAAAAAAGGCGGACAACGGTTCAACCAGGATTCGTTCCAAACTGCGCTGAGTTTGTCTGGCGCCGTATTTAGGATCGTGTCCTTGCTGAACCAGCCAGTCCAGGGCGGTTGGAGAAATTGACAGAAGCGCCTTTCGCTTTCGAAAACCCTCTCTGGAACTGATTTGATCAATAAATTTTCGGGCAATCAGTTCCAGCTCGGAATTTCCTAAACGATTAAACGGAACCACTTTGTCCAAACGGTTAATAAATTCAGGTCTGAAAAACCGTTCCAGCGCCTTGAAATAAACGTCTCTGTCGTTTTGATTGACGTCTCCAAAACCGGCAAAGCGCCCCGTCTGAGTCGCTCCCAAATTGGAAGTAAGAATAATAAAGCAATTCTTGAATGAAACCGTTCGGCCTTTGCCGTCAGTCAAGCGTCCTTCGCCAAGAATTTGTAACAACAGGTCGTGAAAAGCGGGATGGGCTTTTTCGATTTCATCGAAAAGGACAACGCTAAACGGCTCCATCCGCACAGCATTGGTCAACGTACCATCGAAACGAGCTGAACCGACCAGATGTAAAACCGCATACGGGGAATTCAATTCGTTGCAGTCAAAACGGAGAAAATGGCTGTCGTCATTATACAGAAACCGCGCAACCGCCTTGGCGGATTCCGTTTTCCCAACGCCGGTCGGTCCCAAAAAGAGCATCGTGGCTGCCGGCCGCCCCGGGTCTGACAAAAGCGCCTGAAATTTTAGCGTCCAGTTTGTCAGCGCGTCAACGGCTTCTTCCTGACCAATCACCTGATCCGAAAGCTTTTTTTTGATTTCCTGACAGTTGGGGCTGAGTTCGTTTTTCAGCAGCGGGAAGTTGGCGCCAATCTGTGACAAAAGATTGTCTTGAACGCTGCATGAAGGTCTGTCTGATATCTTGTCCAGCCATTTACAAACGCTTCCTGGAGCGCCGCCGTTGGGATTCGTCCATTCAACCAGCTGATTCATGTATGAAATATGTTCAAAAGGAGAACGTTCGCTGTCGTCAGCGGCGTTTTTCCAGCTTTGAATCTTGCTGATATAAAGACGCAGCAGTTCCTCGGAGCTGAAAGCGGGCATTGTCAGGATTTCAAACTGATTGACAAAGGAACGGTTGCGATCCCGAAGTTTAACCAGCTGCGTTGGCGTAATTCGAGAAACAATGCGGATTCTCTTTTCTTTCAGATAGGTCATTAACGCATCCGCTACGCTAAACGACCCCAGTTCCGTCTTGCCTTCCTCCGTTAGATCCAGCAGGGATTCAAAATAGAGAATCAAGTCGTTATCTGCAGCGTATGAAAAAATCGCTTCTGTGCGCGCTTCCCACTGACCGACTGAAGCCATGCCTGAAATAAGGCCAGAGCCGCTTAATTTCCAGACTTTGGAAACATAGTTATTGTCATTGCGGCGAACCCAAATATTGTTGCTGTTGGGCTTGTAGTTGATGTCGCGCTGGATGGTGCGAAGAACGGTTTCAATGGCAAATGAACGACCAGTCAATTCCTGACCAACAATCAAAACGCCTTTCCGATGACGCTCATCCATTAAAGCCCGGTAAATTCGATTATAAAAATCATTCAATTTGTCGTTTGCCGGAATGCGGACAAATTTATAATCTGATGAATGCACCAGCTCGTCATAAGAATTGGGGTGATACACGATCGATTCAGCAATCGTTTCAAGCTCTTTGGTTGCGGACACCTTCCTTCTCGGTAAACGGCTCCTGCTCCATCTGTAATACAGTTTATCGTGAAAAGCAACGTTAACCAAACGAATATAGTAATTATGTTTTTCAGAAAACTGTTTCGCCAGGAATTCCAGTTTTTGAGAGAATTCTTCTTTTGATAAGGAATTGCTTGCCTTCCGCAGCCAACACTGAAAATAATATTCTACCGTTTCAGCAGAAAGCTCATTCTCTTTGTACATATAGAGGAATTGTTCCAGAATGGGACAGGATAAGCAATGGCTGTCTCCTTCAGACCAATACACAATTGGCAGCCAAATGTCGCAGCTGCGGCTGTGAACCGAGGTTTGGACGCGGAAGCAGTCGACGTGACACACCGGCGCATAAAACATTTGATTTAACTCGTCTGTTGTATTTTCATCCATACAAATCAAATCGACAACGGTTTTATCAAAACTCTCCTGAATCGCGTGCAGAGCTTTCCATTCAGAATAGTTGCTGCTTTGTATCTGGGGAGACGATATGACATGCGCCGTATAGGACGAGTTTCGTTTACTGACCAAAACGGGAATCAATTTGTCCATTTATTTATTCCTTTCCAGTAAATTATTGCAAATGTATTCCAGGACGTAATCGTTGAAACAGCTTTTAAGGCTGTCAATTTCAAACGAAAATCTGTCAGACCGTTCCGGCGGCCAGATAAACGTTAAACGCTTATCTGGAGAATATTCCTTTGGAAGGCTTGAGGAAGTAAAGCGAAATTGAAAATCGCTGTCGCCCCCGTCGGATTTAATCCTGCGAACGGGCAGAGGAAGTTCGTCTTGACATTGTTCACTGGGAAATACATTAATGTATGCGTCGTGTTTTGTTTCCCTGATATTCTTTTTACCGCTGTTTTTGCCGCTCTTTTCAGGACTCTTTTCAGCCGTTGTCTCGGTTGCTTTCAACGAATGGAAGCCTTCCAGAGATTTTAACAGCATGATGGAATCAAGGTCAGAGGTCTCAAGAACCAGCGCGTTATATCCCCTGGCAGGCGCGTCTTCGATGAAAATATCCTCCATAATTTCAGGATCGTATTCTCCTGTTAAATACTCAAACGAAGGCGTTGAAGAACGCTTTTTGTTCTCGCGTTTACGGGAGCCGCTTTCCTGTTTGGAATGTTCGGAAGAAAGAGACGTCTGAAAAATTCTTTGAAAAGCTTTTTGGCTGTTTTCACAATGAAATGCGCCGTCCGAGTCAATCCAGCGGTATGCGGAAACGCCTGAACAATAGGCGTCCAAATACTTCTGTATTTTAGACGCGTTCCTGTTAATAAGGCACGATTCTTTAAGGGAATCGCCCGGAATGAGAGCCTTAAACAACAAATCAAAAAACAAAAGAACAGAAGGATTGTCTCCAAAAATATAGGCGGTATATTTGAAATACTTTTTAAGATCATGTTTGAATGAGAACAGGTCTTTCAACAGGCTGTTCCATTCTGTCTCCGCTCTGACGAGTTCTTTGTCAGCCGATGTCGTTTCTGCAACGCGCAGAGCAAACAGTTCTTTCGACGTCAGAAAATCATAAACCGCATCGCTTTCCAAAGACAACGCTTTTTTACGAATTTGATACAGACGATCTAGAAAATCTTTGCAGATATTTTGTTTAAGCGCCGTTTGCTGAGAATCCGATTGTTGAACGCTTTCCTTGTCTGCTTGCAAAAGCTGCTCAATATAAAGAACTTCTGATTGAAGGCCCTCTATAAAGTTACAATTGTAAACGGAATTGACGCTCTGGACGAAAGAACGGTATCTTTGCAGAAATTCTGTCGTCTGCTTGGAAGAGACCGCCGGAATATCGGAATCCAGCGAACGGGTTTTTATGGAAATTCGGAACAACTGTTCCGGCTTAACGGAATCTGCCGACGCATGAACGAGGTTTTCAGGAAGAGAAAAATGCACGTCATACGCGAGATTGGAATTCCGTTTTGCCAACGCCTCCGCCAAGGGATGCAAGATGTACATTTCCACAGTTCTTCGCAGCGGTCTGGCGCCAAATCGCGGCGAGTATCCAAGCTCAACCAGTTTATCAATTACCTTATCGTCATACGAAATATTCAATTGACGCCATCGAACCCCCAGCCGGCGATTGACGTTCTGGAATTCCAAATTGAGAATTTGACGCAAAACGGGTTTGGACAACGGACGGAAGGGAACAATGCGGTCTATTCTGTTAAGCAATTCCGGTCGAACCAGCTTCGCAACGGAGTCGGTAAAATGCTGTTGAGACGAATCCTTCTGCGATTGATGCATCGCCAAAGACTTTTTCCCAAACGTATCCACCCCCAGGTTGGAAGTCAAAATAATAACGCAGTTGGTAAAGACTGCCAAACGCCCCTGAGCGTCCGTCAGACGCCCTTCGCCCATAACCTGTAAAAACATGTCAAAAACAGAAGGATGGGCTTTTTCGAATTCGTCCAGCAGCACAACGCCAAAGGGCTGCGCCCGCACCTGCGACGTCAGTATGCCCCCGCCGCCGCTGAGACCGTTGATCAAGCGGTCTGCCGACGTTATGTCTGCAAATTCGCTCATATCCAAACGAATCATGCGCTTGGGATCGCTGTAAAGGTATTCCGCCAGAGCCTTTGCCATTTCCGTCTTGCCGACTCCGGTTGGACCGATAAACAACAGCGTTGCGACAGGACCCGTTTGACGAGCAAGCCCGGATTTGACCGTCTCCAGCAGTTCTACAACCGTATCGACGGCGTTGATATCGTTATCGTCTTTGGCGTCTTCATCAGACGTTCCGTCCTGACCGATGACGCGAGAAGCAAAAAACTTCTTCGCTTCCGATTTATCAAACGGAATTGCCGGATCCAAAAGGAATTTGGGCAATCCGGTTTGAAGAGTGAAAAAGTCAATGACGTCGCTTTTAGTAACTTTTTTATTGCCGGCGAGCAAATTCTTTGACAAGAGCAAATC
Organism: Thermoguttaceae bacterium; assembly: GCA_017557195.1. Classification (GTDB taxonomy): domain Bacteria; phylum Planctomycetota; class Planctomycetia; order Pirellulales; family Thermoguttaceae; genus RUG11551. The sequence continues at coordinate 10,517 of JAFZAL010000161.1, forward strand.
CTCAAATTTCACAGCCGCCCCGGGAAGGCTTTCGTAAGCGGAATATCTTTTGTATAATTCCGTTATCACAGATATTGCGGATGAGGAAATGCTGATACTCGAATACTCATCAGCGTAACCTCTCAAAATTTCGGCAGTCGTTTCGGCGTTGGCAGGTTCAATTTTGATAACGTCAAACAATTGAACCAGTTCCGGTTTTCTTTTTTCCAAATCGGCATACTGTTCATTATTGCACTCTACAACGACGCCCAACTCCTTTTTTTCCAAATGCGGAACAAGGTAGTCTGCAACGCTGACTGGATGCTTATGATACATTCCGACCTGAGCCAATTCCCATAGGTTGCCAAAATAAAACAAGCCTTTATTCGTCTTTGAAAATTGGACGATCTGTTCCAGATTGTGGTCTGGCAGAAAACCAACTTCAATAAAATTTGCCCCCAATATTGCAGGGGTGGTAGAATAACAGGAATAGCCTTTTTCATTTGCATGATCTCTGGCAAACAGATTCCACAAAGACGTCTTTCCAACTCCAGGGTCGCCGACAATCAAAACGCTTATCGGCTGCTCCTGGAACAGATCGTCTTCCATGCGGTCTGCCTGGTAATCCAGACCTATAATCTTGGAGGGCCTTGCATAAGATCTGACAGATCTTATATATTTTGTCAGACCGATATCTGAATAAGAGACTGCGTCCTTTGTAGCGTCGAATTGCAGCTGATCGGCAATAGTTGGAAGGTCAATGGTGAACGAGAATGCTCTAACGTCAAAATTTGTAACGCGATTCGACTCAAACAGGACGCTTTGCCAATCTCCTTTTGTATAACCGAAGACAGTCTTTTTGATTTCGTCCTTAATCAAATCTCGTTGATGAATGGTTCTGCCTGAGCGTTTAACCTGAACGTACTGTTCAATCAGCGGAATCCAAAGAACGCAACAGTCGTCATTTTCGCTGCAAATCAAATAGTGAACAGTAATAGTAAACGGAGTTTGATCCTGATTGAAATTCTTGCGAAGGTTTGCGTTAACCGGGACTTCAAGTTTGGTTTCGCCATAGCGCGTACAATCCATCTGACGGCGCCATAACGTTTCAGGAGACATAAAAAATGGAGAGTCCGTAAAACCAAGCGTTGCTTTTATATTCTCTTGAAGAAAATACTTGATTTTGTCTTCGCCATAGGAAATACTGTCGAATCGAGTAATACCGCCCAATTCTGGCCATGAAGGACATTGATACTTTACTAAACCGTTTGAATAATAGGAAAATGCAAACGACAGCGTGATTTTAACCGAACTCATAAGAAAAAACTATGAAAAAGGGTGTATTCTGATAATTATGTTATTCTCTTGATACAGCGTTTTTCGCAACGCTTTGGACAAGGCGGCGCCCATAGGACGCCGCACTCTCCATCTCAAACGTTACACGTCAAGTTTATTCTCCTAACGCTTCCTTGATGTACGGTTCAACCGCTTCTGCCCAAATGTTATACTGAGCCGGAGCCGGGTGAAGAAGGTCAGGCATAACTTCGCGTGACAAAACGCCGTCTTCGGTCAGGAACTTGTCGTTGAAGTTGAGGAAGACAACGCGCTTGCCGTCGCACAGGGCGGGAAGTCCGGCGTTGATCTCGTTGACCTGCTTGCGGAACCCGTCGTTTTCATCCGCTCCGCGGGGGAAGACAGCCAGAAGGAGAACCTTCGTTTCCGGCCATTTATCGCCCAGCTTTTTGAGAATGGCGCGGATGCCTTCAATCGTTTCAGCAGGCGTGGTAGAACGATGTCCTATGTTGTTCGTGCCGATCATCAGAATAACGAGCTTGGGGGTATAGCCGTCCGCTTCGCCGTTGTCCAGACGCCACAGAACGTGTTCCGTCCGGTCGCCGCTAAAGCCGAGGTTGATGATGTTTTTGTCGGCGTAGTTCTTTTCCCAAACTTCTTTGCCTTTGCTTTCCCAGTTGTGGGTAATGGAGTCGCCAAGATAGACAATGTCAATTTTGCCTTCGGCTTTTTTGATTTCGTCCAGCTTTTGATTGTGACGATCCGGCCACCATTTATCGCGGGGAACCGGGTTGACGGCAACGCCGCCGAGAACTTTGTTGACAAACGGTTCAACCGCTTCGCCCCACTTGAAGTACTCCGCCGGAGCCGGGTGAAGGAGGTCAGGCATGACGTCCCGGGACAGAACGCCGCCCTCGGAGAGGAACAGGTCGTTGATGCTCTGGAATGTAACGCGATCGCCGTCGCACAGTTTCGGCAGGATTTCGTTAATCTTGTTAATCTTCTGACGCAAAACGTCGTTGTCGTCCGCTCCGCGCGGGAAGATGGCTAAAAGAAGAACTTTCGCTTCAGGCCATTTTTCGCCGATCTTTTCGATACAGGCGCGGATGCCTTCAACGATCTGAGTCGGCGAGCAGTGGCGAGTGTTGTTCGTACCGATCATGAGAATAACGCCTTTGGGAGAATAACCGTCCGCTTCGCCGTTTTCCAGACGCCAGAGAACGTTTTCCGTCCGGTCGCCGCCAAAACCGAGGTTGATCGCGCGGCGGTCGCCGTAGTATTTCGCCCAGGCTTCTTTGCCCTGTCGTTCCCAGTTGTGGGTAATGGAGTCGCCCAGGTAGACGAGGTCAATTTTGCCGTCTGCCTTTTTGATTTCTTCCAATTTTTGAGCGTGACGTTCCGGCATGCGGGGAACCGGTTTGACCGTGGGACCGCCCAAAACTTCCTTGAAGAACGGTTCGACCGCCGCCGCCCATTTGTAGTA
>JAFZAL010000162.1 GCA_017557195.1 Thermoguttaceae bacterium
CTTACCACTAACCACTAACCACTTACCACTAACCACTTACCACTAACCACTTACCACTAACCACTTACCACTAACCACTTACCACTTACCACTAACCACTTACCACTAACCACTTACCACTAACCACTTACCACTAACCACTTACCACTTACCACTAACCACTAACCACTTACCACTTCAAACTTTCCCCGTACCACTAACCAACTCAACATACCATCCCCATGAATTTCCACGCAGCTCAAGCCGTATTCAAGCGAAACTTTTTCGCTTACTTTTCCAGTCCAACCGGATACGTGTTTATTTGCGTATTCGTGCTTTTATGCGCGTTTTCCGCGTTCTGGCCGGCGGAATTTTTCAATATGAACCTCGCCAACCTCGGACAGCTCAACAAGATTTATCCGTTTATTATGCTCCTGTTCATTCCCGCCATTACGATGAGCGTTTGGGCGGAAGAGCGTCAGCGGGGAACGGACGAGCTGCTCCTGACGCTGCCGGCGCGGGACTTCGACATCACCGTCGGGAAGTTTTTGGCGGCGATTGGGATTTATTCCGTCTCGCTGCTTTTCGCGGCGATTTGCCTGCTGTGCGAGTTGGAATGGCTGGGCAATCCGGACTTGGGGTTGTTTATCGCAACGTTTATCGGGTACTGGCTTTTGGGCGTAACGATGTGCGCTATCGGGATGGCGGCTTCGTTTGTTACATCCAACCTGACCATGGCGTATATTTTCGGCGTAGCGTTTAACGCACCGCTAACGTTTGCCGTTTGGAGTTCAAACCTGTTTTCCCAGAATTGGGGGCGTCTGTTTGCCGACTGGAGCTATTCCGGTCAATTCGCGCCGTTTGGACGCGGGCTGTTCTCCCTGTCCTCGACGATATTTTTCGTCGGCTGCGCTGCGGCGGCGCTGTACGTCTGCATGATTCTCATTTCCCGTCGCCATTGGGCGGACGGCGCAAACGCCCGGGTTCGAGCGATCAATTATACTGTCCGCGCCGTCTGTCTGTTCGTTATTGTCGTTGGGTTGGCAGGTCTGTTTAAGAGTTACGACCTTCAGCTGGACTTGACGGAGGAACGGCTCAATTCGATGGCGCCGGAAACCAAACGGCTCATCGATTCCATCGAGCCGACGCGTCCGGTTAAAATCGAGGCGTATATTTCCCCGGACGTCCCGCAGCGGTACGTGCAGTCCAAGGGGCAGATGGAGCGTCTTCTGCATGAAATCAGCTCCCGCGGCGGCAAGCGGTTCGACGTCAATATTCATTACATCAAGCCGCTGACCGACGAAGCTCTGTTGGCGGAAAAACAGTACGGAATTCGCCCCAAACGGGTGGCGGAAATTTCGCGGTCGATCATGACGACTGAGGACATCTATCTGGCGGCGGTGTTTTCTTCCGGCGTGGAACAGGTGATTATTCCCTATATTGACCCCGGCATGTCGGTTGACTACGAACTGTCACGCGCTCTGGCGACGGTGTCGAAAAAACAGCGCAAGCGAATCGGCGTCGTTCAGACGGACGTTCAGCTTTTCAGCGGAATTGATTTTGCCGCCATGCGTCCGTCTCCCGACTGGAAAATCATTGAGGAATTAAAACTGACGTATAACGTCGAGTCCGTCGACCCCAAAGAGAAAATCAATCCGGCGGACTGGGACGCTCTGCTTTGCGTTCAGCCGTCGTCGCTGGGACCGGACGAAATGAAGAACTTCATCGAAGCGGTTGAGGCGGGAACGCCCACGGCGATTTTTGAAGACCCGCTTTCCTACTTCGCCGCCGATACGATTCCCGGCACGTCCGAACCGCGGTTCCCGCAGGGCAACCCGATGCTGGCGATGATGATGCAGCAGCAGGCGCCGCCCAAGGGAGATATAACTCAGCTGTGGGATTTGCTCGGCGTTGAGTTTGACGGCAACGGGTGCGTCTATCAGGCGTACAATCCCATTCCGCGATTCTCGGAAATTCCCGCCTACTTTATTTTCATCGATCAGGGCGCAGGCGAGCCGCAGCCGTTTAACGGCTCTACGGCGGCGACGCAGTGGCTGCAGAGAGTTCTTCTGCCGTTCCCCGGCTCGATAGCTCTGATGGACAACGTCAAAAAGAACGCCGGCGAAACCGGGCGCAATCTGGAACAGAGTTTTCTGCTCCGCACCGGTCCGAAAGCGGGATTCGTTCCCGGAGAAAAGCTGTTCAAGATTAACCGCATGGGATCTCGCGCGGGCATCGATCTCAACGCGAAGCCCAACCCGTCGCACGGTGATTTGATCGTCTCCGCCTGGATTAAAGGGAAGAACTGGAAACGCCCCGTCGCGGAAGTCGCTGCGGCTGACAAGGCAGACAAGTCCGACAAAGACGCTGCCGACAAACCGGCAGAGAAAAAGCCCGCTGTCCGGGACAACGTCAACGTGATTTTGACGGCAGACCTCGACCTGATTCACGACGCCTTTTTCAGCCTCCGCAACGAGGTCCTGGACGAGGATTTCAAGTTCGACAACGTCGCGTTCGTTCTCAACGTCATTGACCTTGTCGCCGGCGACGAATCGTTCTGCCGGATTCGCTCTCATCGACCGGAACATCGAACGCTGACGCTGATTAACAAACTCACTCGTCAGGCGCGGGAAAAGAAAGAAAAAGACGTCGCGGCTCTGCAGGCGCAGTACGACAAAAACGTCGAGAACCAGAAAAAGCGCATCGAGGAGGAAACGCAAAAGCTCAACCGACAGATTCGGGAACAGGGTTTGGATCAGCAGGAGGTTTTGCAGCGAGTGGAACTCTTCTCCGCCGATTTGAACAAACGATTTGAAGCGCAAAAACAGCAGTTTGAGCGTGACAAGGAACAGCAGACTCAGCGTCTGGAAACGGAACTGCGAACGGAAATCAATCGGGCGCAGGACAAATGCAAGCTGCTGGCGGTAATTCTGCCGCCGATTCTGCCGCTGATTATTGCCATCGCAGTTTATATCAAACGGCGTCTGGACGAATACGAGGGCGTCAGCAAAAAGCGGCGCCGCAAAACGTCTGTTACAAAGAACTGACGCTCGCTCGTTTCAAGTCGTAATTCAACGTTGCCAAATCAAATAATCAGAAGATATAAAATGAAAGAATTCAAGAAAACATTGCTGTTCGTTATTCTGGCTGTCGCGGCGGCTGGCGCCAGCTGGTATGTCAATCGCCCGATTCCCAACGCTCAAAGCGTCGACAGCGGCTTGGGAGCGCAGCTGTTCCCGGACTTCAAAAACCCGAACGACGCGACGTCGCTGGAAATTGTCAAGTACAATTCCCAGACGTCTGAAAAAAGCTCTTTTCAGGTCAAACAGGTTAACGACCGATGGAGCATTCCGTCACACGATAACTATCCCACCGACGCCCAAACGCAATTGATCGAAGCGGCAAGCGACGTCATGGGCTTGGAAATTCTCAATCAGGTTTCTTCCGACAGCGGGGATCAGGAAACGTACGGCGTGGTCGACCCGGACGAAAAGGACTTGCCGCCCGGCTCGCGCGGCGTGGGCACGAAAGTCGTTCTCCGCAACGCTCATGGGGACGTCCTGCTCGGGTTGATTATCGGCGACAGCGTCAAAAATACCAAAGATCAGCGGTACGTTCGCCGCGTGGGACAGAACCCGATTTTCACGACTAAAGTCTATACGGACAAATTCTCCACCAACTTCGGCGACTGGATTGAAAAAGACCTGTTACAAATTGACGTCTGGGATATTAAATCGATTACCGTCAACGATTTGGCTTTGAAGATTCAAAACGGCGAGCCGTACCTTCGCGACAACGGCATGATGAAATTCGCCTTCGACGACCAGGCAGACCCGTCGTGGTCTCTGGAAGAGATGACCATTTCCGATAAAGACGGCAAGATAAAGCGTCTTGAAATGCGCGACGACGAGGGGCTGGACGTCGCCAGAATTGGGCGGCTGGCGCAAGCTCTCGACGACCTGAAAATCGTAGACGTCCGCCGGAAGTCCGACGCGTTCAGCAAATCGCTCAAGCAGACCGGGGCAGTTAAAGTTGACGTCGAAACCCAGGCGGATTTGATTGCCAAGGGCTTTTGCCTGCTCCCGATTCCCGGCCCGGACGGACAGCAGAAAATTACGCTCTTGTCAACCGACGGCGACATTACCGTCAACATGGGAAACGGCGTCGAATACGTGTTGCGATTCGGCGCGATTGCTGACAACGTCCGTTCCAATCAGGACGAATCCGCAGTCAATCGCTATCTGTTTGTCATGGTTCAGTTCAATCCGGACGGGATTAAAAAGCCGGAGCTGGAACCGGTTCCGGACGCTCCCAACGAGAATTCTCCCGATGGCGCTGCCGTTGCCGAGATAACTCAAAAAATCGAAGACGTCAAAGCGGCTAACGAGAAGAAAACCAAACAGTACGAAGCGGCAGTCGCCAGAGCGAAAGAAAAAGTCGAGAAACTTAACAAACGCTTTGCGGACTGGTATTATATTATCGACGACGCCGAATACAAAAAGATTCATATCTCCCGAAAAGACGTTATCGCGAAGAAGTCTGAACTGGTATGTCCCGAATGCGGCGAGGTCTGCGACCATGATCACAACCATGACCACGCTCACGAACACGCCGCGGAAGAAGCTGACCATGACCACGATCACGACCACGACGCTCAACCGCAGCAGCCGACCGATGACAATCCCAATCCGCCTGAACTCGATCTGGACGCCTACGAAAGCCCGGAATTAGAAGATCTCCCGGAGATTGAGAAAGAGGAACCGAAGGCTGAGGAACCGGCGACTGAGGATGTCAAAGCTGAAAAACCAAAGGCTGAAGAAACAACGGCAGAAGAACCAAAAGTCGATGAACCGAAGCAAGAGGAACCGAAAGCTGCGGTTGACGATATCGTATTAGAGGACATCGAAGAAGCTCCGTCTCTGGAAGAACAGACTCCCGCTCCGCAAACAGAGGAAAAGTCTGAACCAGCTCCGGAAGCTGAACAAGCCCCTGCTCCGGAAGCGGAAGAAAAGTCTGAACCCGCGCCTGCTCAAGAAGAACCTGCTCCTCAAGCGGAAGAACAGCCTGCTCCGGAAAAACCACAGCCGGAAAAGCAGCCGGAGGAGCAGACTGAAAATAAACAGTAATTTGTAACGTTACATCGCGTTTTGAAATGTTTATTTCCCCCATTTGGCTTCTGCTGACAATTCCCGCAATAGCGCTGTTCGTTCTGGCTCCGTATTCGTCCAGAACGGCGGGGCTGTTTCGCGCTGCGTTTCTGACGCTGGTTATTTTGTCGCTGGCACAATTGGCGTTATATCGCCAGTACGAAGGGGGAACGACAGTCGTCGTCGCGGACAGAAGCCTGTCGATGCCGTCTGATGCGTCGGCTCGTCAAAAGGAAATTATCGATTTGCTTGCCCGGTCGGCGAGACCGAAAGACAAGTTGGCTGTCGTCTCCTTTGGACAGAAGGCGGCTGTGGAGTTGCCGCCGCAAACGGCGTCGACGGTTCAGTTTCAGGAATGGACGCGTTCTGTCGGTCAGGACGGGTCAGAACTTCTGGAAGCGATTTCCGCAGCGCGATCTTTAATTCCCCCGCAAACCGGCGGGCGAATTCTGCTTTTAACGGACGGGCGTTACACCGGCGCAGACCCGATTCTGGAAGCTGCCAACCAGACGTCGTCCGTTCCGATTGACTATCGAATTATCGAACGTCCCAAACTGGCTGACGTCTGGATTGAACGCTTGGACGTTCCCGATTCCGTTGAGCCAGGTCAGGCGTTTATGATAACCGCCTGGGCAAACGTCCCCAAAGCGGGCAACGTCAACTATAAACTCTATCGCGGTCAGACGCTCATCGCGTCCGGCGTCAAAACCTGTACCGCCGGGCGAAACTCCCTGACGTTTCGCGACAAGGCGACAGAAGATCAAATCGGCAATGCCGCGGCTATCAATTACACCGTAGAAATTTCGACGCCGGGGGTGGACGCCATCAAGGAGAACAACGCTGCAAAGACGATTGTTGGAGTGCGGAAATCCAAGCCGATTCTGCATCTGTGCATCGGCGGGAATTCAGGATTGGGCAAAGCCCTTAAAGCGGGGAAGCTGCAAGTCGATTCCAAAGACCCATCTGATATTACCGTCGATCTGGAAACGCTGGGACAGTACAGCGCCGTTATTCTGGAAAACGTTGAGGCGTCTTCAATAACGTCACAAGGACTGGAAATAATCCGCGCCTGGGTGGAGCGTTCCGGCGGCGGGCTGTTCATGACCGGCGGTAAAAAGTCGTTTGGGTTGGGCGGCTATTTCCGTTCCCCTGTCGAGCCGATTATGCCGGTAAGCATGGAGCTCCGAAAGGAACACCGCAAACTGTCGTTGGCGCTGGTCGCCGTTCTGGACCGATCCGGGTCTATGACCATGGAAGTCGGCGGCGGCAGAACGAAAATGGATCTTGCCAACCTGGGCGTAGCGCAGTCGCTGGAAATTCTTTCCGGGCAAGACCAGCTGGGCGTGCTGGCGGTTGACACCGCGCCGCACGTCGTTGCCGATTTGCAAAGCGTTGAACATCGCGCTGAACTCCAACGCAAGATTCGTACAATCCGTTCCGAGGGCGGCGGGATTTTCGTCTATCAAGGGCTTCTCGCCGCCGTTAAAATGCTTTCCAAAGCAGACGCCAAAACAAAGCACATCATTCTCTTTGCCGACGCCGCCGACTCCGAAGAGCCGGGCGATTACGCTAAACTACTGGATAATTGTACAAAAGCCGGGATTACGTGCAGCGTTATCGCTCTGGGTACGGAAGCCGACTGTGACGCCGATCTGCTCAAAGACGTCGCCAAACGAGGACAAGGCGCGTGCTATTTCACCAATAAGGCGGAAGAACTCCCGCGGCTGTTTACTCAGGACACGTTTACGTTCACCCGGAATTCGTTCCTCGACGACCCGGTTGACGTCGATTTTACCCCGTTGCTGGAAACTGTTACAGCAGAGCGTTTCGACTCTGCTCCCGCCGTTGGGGGATACAACCTGACCTATCTTCGTCCGGAAGCCCAGCAGGAGGCGACTTCAAAAGACGAATACAAAGCGCCCATCGTCGCAACCCGTTACATTGGCTTGGGGCGCAGCGCGTGTTTTACCGGTCAGGCGGACGGCACATACACCGGCGATTTCGGCGCGTGGGAAAACTACAACGCCTTTATGTCGTCGCTGGTTCGATGGACGGCGGGGGCGGATTCCGTCTTGCCGCCGGAGCTGCTTTTAACGCAGAATGTCGTTAACGGCGTATGTCAGATTCGGCTGTACATGCCGGAAGATTCTGGCAAAGACTCAAGCGCTGTTTCGTGGTCGGACGCGTTTCTCAATCACAAGCCGAAAGTCTCGATTGTCCGCGCCGTTCCAGGTTCGGGAATCGTTCAGGAAGACGCGCCTGTTGAAATGAAGCGTCTCGACGGCTCGACGCTGGGCGTTGACGTCCCGATTCAAGGCGAGGAACGCATTCTGGCGTCGGTTTCGTTTGATCCGTCCACGCTGTCTGCTGGCGGCAAAGACGAGAAAACGAGCGACGTCCAAAACAAAACTGTTACTCTTTCCCCCGCCTGCCGAATGTACTCTCCAGAATACAATTTCTCCGGCGGCGGGGACGCTCGAAACGGAGAATCGACGCTGCGCCGACTGGCTGCGTTAACCGGCGGGACAGAACGTCTTGACATGGCGGCGTTCTGGCAGGACATTCCGCCCACGCGCCAGCTGACGCCTATTTTCCCGTTCCTGCTGGCAGGAGCTATTCTGTGCTTTTTGCTGGAAACGTTTGAACGGCGAACCGGGTTTATCGGCTCTGCGTGTCATGGAGCTGCGTCTTTGGTTTACAGACTCGTTTCCAGAATCAAATCCGGCAAACCTGCAGTGCCCGTCTCAGACGCAGCGTCTGACCAGGATGCGGACATGCCGACGACGGGAAAAGAGCAGTCGTTCAAGCATGACAATAAACCGGAAAGGCAAGCTGAATCAAAATCGTCGGCGCAGACGCAGTCTTCGTCCAACGACGAGGATTTGAACAACATTTCCTCCGCGCTGTCGAAGGCAAAATCGCGCGTCCGGCGCAGAAGTCAATAAGAGAAAGTTGATTATTCAGTTCGTATTTACTACTCCCATTCCCTACTCCCTATTCCCTAACTTACATGCCGTTTGATGATTTTATTCCGTTGGGACTTTACGTCTTTTTTCTGTTCTGGATCGGGTGCATTGGGTCGGTCGTCGGAAGTTTTTTGAACGTTTTGGCTTACCGAATCCCGCGCGGCATGAACATTGCTTTCCCAGCGTCGCACTGTCCCAAATGCGGAGCGAAAATCCGACCATGGCACAACATCCCTGTTTTGGGTTGGATGATTCTCCGGGGCAAATGCAAAGACTGTCACGAACCGATTTCGCCCATGTACCCGATAATCGAAGCTCTAACCGGCTTTTTCTGGCTTATTGCGTCCATGCTTGCGTTCCCTTTGACTAACAACAATTTTACTCTCTGGACGCTGTACTCTCTCGGAGCGGGAATCGTCTTGAGCGTATTCTGGGGCTTTTTCCTTGTTTGGATTAATAAAAAAAGCTGATTTCGCTCAACGCAGATCTCGGGGGAGTGCGGCGCCCTTAGGCGCAGCCTTGTCCAACGTGTTACAAAACAACTCTTTCTAAGATTATCCGCTTTGGACTTGCTTGACGAGCAAGGCGCATTTAGATTTATGCCGCAAAGAACGCAGAGAACGCAAAGAAATGAAAGGCGGAAAAGCGGAGCAAACAAAGCTCCGCTTTTTTGATGGCGTTGTATTTTACCGAACGATTCCGAAATACTCATAAAGTTCAGTCAGGATATTGTCTAAACGGTTATCGACTTTTAACGACTTCAGATCGACTTCATCGCTTGTCATCTGCGATAAAAACGTTTGAATATCCTGTCTAATAACGTCTGGAACTTCGGGCTTGTTATTCAGAACAAGCAGTCTGTATAATCTGAAAAAGTCGTTTTTGTGTTTTTTGATTTTATCAGAGTCTATATGAACTCCGCGCTGGCGCTGTTCTCCCAGAGACAGCCAGGCTTTCACTTTTAATATCATCAAACAGTCTACAGACGCGATAGATAAACCGCCTCGAATCTCCTTATGCGACTGCAAATAATTATAATACGGGTCTTCCATAACAAATGCAGAAAAATCCGACTGATCGGCGCTTAACGATACAGGAATTTTGCGTTGTCCGTTATATAAAAGACCGTCAATTGGGCGTCGCGTAATCAATTCTATTTTAGCTGGATACTCCTTACTGACAGGCTCTAACAGACGAGCCAAATTTGAACGTTCATCTGTAGTTTGAAAACTGTATTGTCCCTCCTTGATAAACTGAATGAATACATTTCCAAACTCCCCGGCAGATAATGAATCCAGACATAAAACAATATCGATATCTTTGGTGTTGCGAAACTCTAATCCAAATCTGGCGTGTTGTTCCGAACAGGCAGTTCCACCGATAATTACATAACTGTCTGTGTAACTTTGAAAACGCTCTCTAAACAGGTTTAGTCCTTCTACCATTTGTAATTCTCCATCATTTTACGCAATTCCAATTGGATGCGTTCATCTGGATTGTCCCGAAACTGCAAATATAACGACAGCGCGCCTACAACTCTGTCGTTTGTACTGCTCCGTTCCGGATAAAGTCGTAAATCCAGAAGAAAACAATCTTCTTCATCAATTACAGGCTCGTTTATCCGGTTTTTTAATTCCTTATAGTCTTTCTCATATATTGACAACGTAACAATGTCAGGCGACGCTAAATCTGTCAATCGCGCCAGCGCCGTTTCACCTCCAATATAAACGTTAGGCCAAGCGTTGACCATGTCGTAATAGACAGAAGGAACCTGAATTGTTTTTCGTACTGGCGTTTGTAAATAAGGCAGAGCTTTTTCCCACAAATCAAAACCCGTATATTTAAACTTTAGGAGTTTCTGTTTTCCAGCTGGAACGATTGCGCCTAAGCCAAAATGTTCCAGTTCCCGAAACGCTCTGCCAATACTGGTCAAGGTGTATGAGTAATCTTTTCTTACCAAGACCGTATTTATTGTATCTTATTTCTTCTCGGATAAAAACTGCAAGATTAGCGCTTGCGCTAAAATACTCAATTTTGAAGTCTGAACAATATTTTGTTGAACCGTATTCGAAAAGCACATCCCTAACTGCGGGATATAGAGCTGCATTTTAGGTACGACAAATGGGATTCTTCGTTTTATCAGCTGAAATCGATGGCTATATCGTAGTTGCGGTACAATATAAATTATTGGACAATTCAAGGCAGTTTCTATACTTCTCAGCTGAGCTGAAGTTTGCACTGAATTAAACTGCTCTTGTGAAGGACGATTCTCTACAACGAGAACAAAAGTTTGCGTATAAATTTGCGCATAGTATAACTTATATCGCTGAATTAAAAAATTCGCGATTGGCGGGGAATCAATTGCTCTTACGTTGGTAAGACGAACCCCTAAAACCAAGTTTAAAAAGTCATCAGTTTTATAGATTAAATCGTCCATTTATAACAACATTAACATTCTATATTTACATTCACATATCAAATGTTATTGTATATTATACATGTTAATGTCAAATTTGCAAGACATTTTCAATAAATTTTTTGAAAATTTCTTTGAATTACGTCTATTTTTATTGACATATACTGTTATAAGCGGTATAATATACCAATTAGAGAATGGTTTGCCTTTAAGTATTAATCAGAAAAGGAATAGACAGTATTATGAACTCGTATATAAGAGTATTCTTTATTGCTTTTTTCGTGGGCGTAATACTGTTTGCGCTGTCGATTTCATGGTCGGCGCTTGAGGGCTTTGTCGTTCCCAAATCTCATGGGACGACTTTTTTTAATGGCGTAATTCGGGACAGAATCGTTTTCAGCCATGTCTGTTTAGCCATTCTCAATTCCATCTACGGCGCGATTCTCGTTTGCCGCGATGTAATACGCGCCGATCGATATCATATTCACTGGTTCATCCTAATTCAGCTAGTCCTCCTGTTGGGGTATTGGATTCTATAAGGAACAGCTTTACTTGTCTATTGCCGTTTCTCTGTCAGCGTGTAAAGCGCGTCGACGAGGACTTCGGTATCGGGGTCTGAGAAGCGGTTTATATCAAGGGCAATCTCGTGAACGTCAAACTTTTCTGCGTCGACGGCGAAACTGTACCAGTGAACCAGAATTTTGACGCAGCCGTATTTGCGAACGATTTTCTTTAGATAGTCTGTTACAATATCCGGGATTTGTTTTGAATTAGCGTCTTTTGAATCCGAATTGACAGACTGCAATCGGGACTCCGTCGCCCGGGCGATTTTGGCTTTAGACCAGCCTTTTTTAGCGTACTTTTTAGAATAGTCCAGCTGAGACGGTTCCTCAGCGTCGTATTCATTCGGGGCGGAATACAAGTCGCACGAACAGCCACCGGACGTCAGCGCCAGTTGAACCTCGTTTTTAAGAATCCGCTTTTGAATTGACGGATTCTCCATTGGCGTCAGCCCTAACCCTCGCGGGGGTTTAACCGTCTTTTCACGAAGAAACTGCTCTGGAACGATAATCGTTATGAAATAACACATTGAATTACCCCCGCCTATTTTGTCGCGGCGTGAATTTTTATGTACATGCGCGCCATGACCGTCCAGAAGAAGCCGTTGAGGACGACCAACGGGATAAAGCTCAGCGCCGCCAGCGTGGCGTCTTCTTTTCTCATCGGAACCCACGGGTGCGTTCCAAAAACCATAAAGCATATAATATGGTGAAGAACAATCGCTAAAACCAGCATCGGAATATAGGCGAAAACCGCCGCCAGCGCTCCTTCAAATGTCTTCCAGAGAATCCAGCGCAGTTCCCAAAGCAGTTTCTCAATGGGCTTTTCGGTTTCGTCCGGCGTTCTGTTCAGATACGCCTGATGAGCGAATCGCATCGCCAGGTACGCCAGGTTGATCAGAAAAGCGATCCCGAATCCAATAACAAAAATATAGAACGTCGTTATTGCCAGGTACGGATTAGTATAGCTGGGATGAAGTTTGTAAACTATCACCAGCCCGATGGCAAAGCCAATCGAGACGGCGCCGCCGAGCCAAAACGGCAGCAGTTCTTTTGCCGCGGTCAGCCCGGCGGAGAACGGGTCAATAAGACGGTTCTCCATCGCGTGCGTATAGACGACGTGACAGATCGCCAGCCCGAAAAACGTCCAAGGGAAGACGGATAGAATCAGACGAACCATTCGCCACGGATTTTTCAGCAGAGAAAGAGAGTAGTAGTCCCGAAGAGTTTGCGTCCATATAACAGGTTTTTCCAGATCGTCCGGACGCTCTCCCCAAACGGCGCAGCCGTCAATTGGAAGCGTTCCGCCTGCTGGCTGCCACAAGTCAAACGACAGACACAGCGACGTCGCGAAGAACGACAGGAACAGGATTTCCAATCCCAGCAGGACGGTGTAATTCTCTTTTTGCATTGCGTTTTCTATACGAACAAATACGCAGCGCGGTTCATAAGTTCTCTTATTCTCACAATTTGGAGAAAATGAGAAAAATGACAAAAGACGTCTGTAAAACAATCGGTCTGCAATAACCAAATGTATCGCAGACCGTTTTAAATTGTACAGCCAACGTCAAAGGCGAGGCTGTACGTTCGTCAGACCGTACCGGTTAAAACCGTATCGGCAAGGATTAATAGACTTCTTCCATCTTGACAAAGCGTTTTTCTGCCGCTGACAGCAAGGCGGCTTCCAGAACGCGCTGAGTCTGATAGGCGTCGTTGAAGGACGGCAGCGGAACGACGGCTTCTTTTCCGCCCAGAACGTTGCAGATGTCCAGAGCCTGGGAGATGAAGCAGTGTTCGTATCCGATAAGGTGTCCGTCGGGCCAGTAGTTGGCAACGTACGGATGGCTTGAGGCGTTGGTACACAGAATCGTCGACCAGCCCTGAACGCCTTGCGGGAGTCGGGCGTCATAGTATTCCAGTTCGTTCATGCGTTCAAACGAGAAGCGAATCGAGCCTTTGGTGCCGTTGATTTCGAACGTGTTGTCGTTTTTGTGACCAGTCGCC
>JAFZAL010000163.1 GCA_017557195.1 Thermoguttaceae bacterium
GACGGCGCGATGGTAGCTGTGTTCCGGATTGAGTCGGCGGGTGAGGTCTTCCCGCTGCGTGGCGATTCCCCAGTTGCACTTGCCAGTATAGCAGTTTCGGCACATGTGACAACCCAGAGAGATCAGCGCGGCGGAAGCGATGTAAACCGCGTCGGCGCCCAGCGCAATCGCCTTGACGACGTCGGTGGAGCAACGAATCGACCCGGTCGCGATAAGGGAAACCTGCTGTCGAATCCCCTCGTCGCGCAGCCGCTGGTCGATAACCGCCAGAGCCAGTTCGACTGGGATGCCGACGTTGTCACGAACGCGAGTCGGGGCGGCGCCGGTGCCTCCGCGAAAGCCGTCGATAACAATCGCGTCCGCGCCTGCGCGCGCCGTTCCAGACGCAATCGCCGCCGCATTGTGAACCGCCGCAATCTTGACGAAAACCGGCTTCGTGTAGTTGGTCGCCTCTTTAATCGCGTAAATCAACTGGCGCAGGTCTTCAATCGAGTAAATATCGTGATGGGGCGCGGGCGAAATCGAGTCCGTTCCCTGCGGAATTCGGCGCGTGCGGCTGACTTCCTCGTTGACCTTCTCGCCCGGCAGATGCCCGCCGATTCCTGGCTTGGCGCCCTGACCGATTTTGATTTCCACCGCGGCGCAGTTCATCAAATAATCTTTGTAGACGCCGAATCGTCCGGACGCGACCTGAACGACGCAGTTTTTCGCGTACGGCAGCAAGTCGTGATGAAGACCGCCTTCGCCGCAGTTGAACGCCGTGCCCAGCTCCTGCGCCGCCATCGCCAGCGACTTCTGAGCGTTGAGGCTGATCGACCCAAACGACATTGCGGAGAACATAATCGGCGTTTTCAGTTCCAGCTGCGGAGGCATAACGGTCGGCGCTTTGACGTCCGGACTGAAGCGTTCCGGCTTGCGCCCCAAAAAAGTGCGCGTTTCCATCGGCTCGCGCAGCGGGTCAATGGACGGGTTGGTAACCTGTGACGCGTTGAGCAGCATCTTATCCCAGTAGACCGGGTACGGCTGCGGCGTTCCCATTCCGGAAAGCAGAACCGCGCCGGTGTCCGCCTGCTTGAAAATCTCTTTAATCAACTGCGGCTGCCAGTTGGCGCTTTCCCTCATCTGATTAGGGTGCTTGCGAATCGACAGCGCATGCGTCGGACAGAGCGTTACACAACGCTGGCAGTTGACGCACTTGCGTTCGTCTACAATCATCTTTTTCGGATCATTAGGCGCGAAGGCGTGAACCTCGTTCGCGCACTGACGAACGCAGACCCCGCATTGAATACACCGATTCAAGTCGCGGTCAACTAAAAATTCAGGTAAAGTATAGTCTATCATGATATGGTGATGTGTTTTGTGTGTTGTGGGGGGAGTGCCTAGTGCCTAGTGCTTAGTGCCTAGGAGCGTCTCTCTTACTAAGCACTATGCACTAAGCACTAGGCACTAATCTACTCCTCGTGATGCGCTTTCTCCAAATCCGCGTAAACAATAACCGGCTGTCCTCCTTCGCACGCCCAAACCTTGTCCGGCTGGGGGCAGAGTTTGCGGATCGCGCATTCTTCCGACGCGACGTAGACCCGGTCGCCCGCCTCGGCAGCGATGAGCGCTCGGAGTTTGAGTCGGTCGTTGAGAGCAACCATCCCGCCGTTGAACCCGAGAATAATCGAGAACGGCCCGGTAATCAGCGCGCCGGAATAGATCTGACGCAGAGTCCGAATCCGATCCGCCTGCTGCGCCGGCATTCTGTCGACGTCTTCCCAATGCGGAGCGGTGAGAATCTGAGCGGCGGTTTCCAGGTCAAGACCGTGACGACGGTTGAGCAGGTCAAACAGATACGTGATAACCTCGGTGTCTGTCTGGAGCTTGCAGGCGTATCCGTACATCTCGACGTAACGGCGGTTGGCGTCGTAAGAGGAAATCTCGCCGTTGTGAACGATGGTTCTGTCCAGCAGCGCAAACGGATGCGCTCCGCCCCACCATCCCGGCGTGTTGGTTGGGAACCGGCCGTGCGCCGTCCACAAGTACGCCTTGTATTCTTCCAGACGATAAAAGCGCCCGATGTCTTCCGGATAGCCGACGCCCTTGAAAACGCCCATGTTCTTCCCGCAGGAGAAAATATACGCGCCGTCGAAGCAGCTGTTGACCTTGAAAACGCATTGAGCAACGTACTCCTCCCCGGTCAGTTCCGATTCCTGGAGCTTGTACCGGTTCGGCTTGACGAAATACCTCCAGATTTTCGGCTGCTGACGAATCGACGGCGTCTTTTCCGTTGGGATTCGTCCGCTGGTTTCAATATAAAAATGATCGTTTAAGAACGATTCCGCCGTTCTTTTGGACTCGTTGGAATCGTAAAACACGTGCAGGGCGTAGAAATCCTTGTACTCCGGATAGATGCCGTACGCCGCGAATCCGCCGCCCAGCCCGTTCGACCGATCGCGCATAACCGCAATTGACTCGATTATGTCAGCCCCGTTGAACCGGCGCCCCGTTCGGTCGATTATCCCGCAAATGGCGCACCCGGACGGAATCCGAACAGCGCCTTCTTTGAGCGATTCTTTAATCATGGTTTTGTTGTGTTGTAACTGCGACTATTTAATAATGACATGACGTTGTTGTGCGAAAGCTACTGGCTGTTAGCTTCTGTCAGTATATAAAAAAACGCTCCCGGGGCGCGACGGTCGTCACGTTCTATAACCGTCGAACTCCGAAAGCGCCGTTGCTTTCACATAACGACGTCAAGTATACAGCAAGGAGAAAAGGCGTCAAGAGAAAAGCCCCCTTTGAGCCGATTTTTCAAACGATTTTATCCGGCGATTTTGCCGGAATGGAAAGAATTCGCTCTTTTTTTATCGACTTTCAAAAACCGCGTTTCATCCGCGAAATATAATGATAACTCGTAAAGATCAAAATTTATTGATTTGCGATCGCCGGCTCGACGTTCCGGCAAAAATGCCGATGAAAATCGGTCGAAATAACCCCGATTTTGGACTTTTGACTTGACAGCTTTTTGACGGCGGGTATACTAACGGTAAAGTTTGAGAAGCAACGGCGCTTCCGGAGAAACAGATGTTACATTCCGTTTTCCCGGAGGCGTTTTTTTATGTCCGCATCGAATTGAAAACCTGGTTTGCAAGTCTTTAGTTCGACGCCTAACCTGAGAGAAAGGTATCATGAGTAAACTCACCAAGGAACAGATTCTGGAAATGGCGCGTGAAAACGACGTCCGTTTTATTCGTCTTCAATTCACTGACCTCTACGGCGCTCTGAAGAATGTCGCCATTACCGCCCGCCAGCTGGAAAAAGCCCTCAACAACCAGTGCATGTTCGACGGCTCTTCAATCGAAGGGTTCGTCCGAATCGAAGAATCCGACATGTATCTTCGCCCGGACTACGATTCGTTCGTTATCTTCCCGTGGCGTCCGCAGCAAAACAAAGTCGCCCGACTCATCTGCGACGTCTACCGTCCTGACCAGACCCCGTTTGAAGGCGACCCGCGATACATCCTCAAAAAGGTTCTCCAGGAAGCCAAGGACATGGGATTCGGATTCAACGTCGGCCCGGAATGCGAGTTCTTCCTCCTTCAGCCCGACGCCAACGGCGTTCCCACCGTTCAGACGACCGACAAAGGCGGGTACTTCGACCTCGGCACAAACGACATGGGCGAAAACGTTCGACGCGACATCTGCCTGACCCTGGAAGACATGGGCTTTGAAATCGAAGCCTCGCACCACGAAGTCGCCTACGGTCAGCACGAAATCGACTTCAAGTACGACGAAGCCCTCCGCACCGCCGACAACATCGAAACGTTCAAGCTGGTCGTCAAGACGATTGCGAAATGTCACGGATTGCACGCCACGTTCATGCCCAAGCCGATTTTCGGCATCAACGGCAGCGGCATGCACGTCAATATGAGCCTTTCCAAAGACGGGAAGAACGCGTTCTGCGATCCTGCCGACCCGGAAGGACTGTCACAGACGGCGTACCAGTTCATGGCTGGCGTTCTGGCGCACATCCGCGGAATCGTCGCCATTACCAACCCGCTGGTCAATTCGTACAAGCGACTCGTTCCCGGCTACGAAGCCCCGGTTTACATCGCCTGGTCGGCGAAAAACCGCAGCCCGCTCATTCGCATCCCCGGCGCCCGCGGAAACGGCACGAGAATCGAACTGCGCTGCCCCGACCCGTCCTGCAACCCGTACCTCGCCTTGGCGGTTATTCTCCGCGCCGGTCTGGACGGCATTAAGAAGCAGCTCACTCCGCCCGCCCCGGTTAATACGAACATCTTCAAGATGACGGACGAGGAACGCAAGGCAGCCGGAATCGAGTCCCTCCCCGGCGGTCTGAAGCGCGCTATCGAAGCCATGCAGGCAGACGGCCTGGTTCGCGAAACCCTCGGCGAACACATTTATAACAAGTACGTCGAAGCCAAGAACCTCGAATGGGATTCCTACCGCGTCCAGGTTCATCAATGGGAACTGGATCGGTATCTGGCGCGATACTAGGCAGTAGGCAAGAGGCAGTAGGCAGTAGATTAGGCAGTAGGCAAGAGGCAGTAGGCAGTAGTAAGAGGGTTCGAACTATTGCCTGTTGCCCCAAAGTCCTCCTGAACTAACCATTGCCTATTGCCTATGAAATAACAAGAACTAATAAAGCAGTAAGGCAAGAGGTATTAGGCATTAGTAAAGTGGTTCAAACTATTGCCTACTGCCTACTGCCTACTGCCTCCCCAACCATGTCCACCATATTCATAGCGTCACAAAACGTTCAGCTGACCGACCGACTGACCGCCCTGCTTTTGGAAGCGGAGCACGAGGTTTTGGGCGTCAGCGCAAGCGGGAATGAAACGATCCGTCGATGCCGACAGCTCGTTCCAGACTTGGTTGTATTGTCTCAGCGTCTGCAGGACATGTCCGGGCTGGCGACGGCGGAAATACTTCAGGACGTTTCGCAATGTATCGTTCTGCTCGACCGCGCCGGCATGGAAAGCGCTCCCAAATCTACAGGCAGCGTCTATTTGGAGATGCCGATTTCGCCTGAACTGCTGCTGCACACGATTACGGTGCTGTCGCAGGTTCAGACGAAGGTGCATCGTCTTTCTAATCGAATATTGTCTTTGGAAAGCATGTTGAAGGAATCGAAAACAATCCTTCGGGCAAAAGAAAAACTCATGGCTATGTACCAGACGGACGAGAACGAGGCGCACGCATTCTTGAGAAAAGTCGCCATGAACAACCACGTCAAACTGGCAGAAGCTGCGCAAATCGTGCTTGATCAACTGCAAGAATAAAGCGTACCCGGATCGCGGCAGTCTCAGCCGCCGAATAAAATCCTCACGCGGAGCCGCGGAGTTGCGGAGAAAGCCTCACGCAAAGTCCGCGAAAAATGAAAGGCGGTAACGAAGTGAGCGAAGCGAACGTAGTTACGCTTTGTTCGAATCGTGCAAGCCAAACCGACGCAGCCGAAAATGCTTCCGGGTCGCGGACGACGTCCGCCGAAGAATTTAAGCCGCAAAGAACGCAAAGAACGCAAAAATGAAAGGCGGTAACGAAGTGAGCGAAGCGAACGTAGTTACGCTTTGTTCGAATCGTGCATACTCAACCGACGCAGCAGAAAACGCTTCCGGGTCGCGGACGAAGTCCGCCGAAGATAATCCTCACGCAAAGTCCGCGAAGTTCGCGAAGTAATGAAAGGCGGTAATGGAGCGAACGTAGTGAGCGGAATTACGCATTGAATCGCGCAGCGGTTCAACCTTTTCCCGCGATAGCGCTTGGTTGAGCCCGGTTCGCGGGCGTCTCGCCCGCAACGATCTAAATAACGCTTATCGCAAGCTCTTTATATGATTGTCCAGCTTGAGCGACAGGGTTTCTCGTAAACGTTCGTATTCGGCAGAATTGGGGTTGTACTGACGATACGTAAACGCTCTTTCCTCGCTGCTCGAGAGTTCAACGTCTGTTAAAAAACAAACTGCGCCTAAAACGTCAAGCTGATTTCCAAAAGATAAAAGGTCAAACACGTCTTCCGAAAACAAACTCTTTATCTTTTCTGCCGCTTGCTTATTTTCTTTTGCATAACGGGATACCTGAAAAATCGCTTCAGACTTTAACGCGTCATAGCAGTAGTCATTATCCTGACTATCGATTATTTCCAACAGGAACGAATACATCGGTTCATACATTTTCATTCTGCCGAGAGTATGAATCGCTTGACATACAATATTGGCTCTGCCGCAGTTTAACAGAGGAAAAATGTATTTCTCATCTCCGCTTTGAGATACATAGTAAAAATCAAACAGCGTCTCAGAAACCTTTTCGTCAGAATAACGATCAAGATGTGTGATTATTTCCAAACTCTCTTCACGAATAGCGCTGGAATTCTCGTACCACTGTTTTGAATACTTTTCAACTTTGGGAACGGCGCCGGTTTGCGACTTCTTTTTCGTAGACTTCTGGTTATTGTTCGGCATTTTTCGTTTCATGAATTATACTCTACCCAAATATTCCTAATCGGTCAAACGCTAGAGGACGGTAGACAGAAGAAAACAGAAGTTTTGTCAATTTAAAGACGTCAACGGGCTGTCCGACGGCGTATTTTGACTGCGAAGGGGGAATTTCGCAGTCAAAACACTTTATTTCTCGCCACTCTTAGATATTTTCCGCGAAGGCTTTGAAGATCAGAGCCATGGACCGGCTGCCGGGGTCAATGGATCCGATGGACTTTTCGCCCAGGTTTTTAGCGCGTCCGAACTTGGCTTGCATGGTCGCGGTGTTTTCCGAGCCAGCCCAGGCAGCGTCTGCCGCCTTTTTGACGACGACGTCGAGGTCGTCGCCCGATTCCGCCGCCGCGGTCGCCGCTTCAATCGCCGGGACGAGCGTGTCAATGAGCGTCTTGTCGCCCGGCTGCGCCTGAGTCCGTTTCTGAACTTTCTTCAGACCGGCGGCGAACATTGCCGCCATCGCCGCGCCGTTAATAACGTTGTCAGCCGGCGCGCCGTCTTTCATGCCCATAAAAAACGAGCCGAACAGAGGGCCGGTCGATCCGCCGTCAATGCTCATGACGCCCCAGCCGGCGGCTTTGACGAAGTCCGCGATGTTCTCGCCCTGGTAGTCGTGAATCGCCGCTTCGATCGCTTCCATGGCGCGTGTAACGGCAACCCCGTGATCGCCGTCGCCGCAGACGCCGTCCAGCTTGCACAGTTCGTCTTTGTTGGCGCGAATTATTTCGACCGCCGCCAGCAACATCTTTTTCAATTCCGTAAATCCGATTGTCTGAGTCATGAATTCTCCTTATGGATAGTGATTGGACAATAATTGATTTCAATCTGTTGAGCAATCTGACTTTTATTTTAAATTGCCAACGTTCCGAACGTCTGCCGTCTATTGTACCCCAAAATTAAAATCAAGGAATAGGGGGGCTTGACAATTCTTGCAATACGGTTATATTTATGGCATAAAATATGTTCTGGGCGCGATATACCCAAAGACGCTCAACTTTCCATGCGCCCCCATCGTCTAGTGGCCCAGGACACAGGATTCTCAGTCCTGTTACAGGGGTTCGAATCCCCTTGGGGGTACTGTGACAAATCCGTAAGGTCTTGTAAAACAAGGTCTTACGGATTTTTGTTTTAATGGTAGAGCGCATTATTGAGCACCATTTTTCTGTTGCGGACTTACGTCCGCGATCCAGAAAGGGTTTTCGGCTACGTCTTAGGTTGTCGGCAGGACAGAGAGGCTTTGGCGGACAGAATGTCCGCGAACCAGCAGGTCGGAGGGGCTTTCCATGTTCTCGAGATTTTTGGAGGCTTCCGCCGCAAGCGAGAGGCGGAAGCGGGGTCTGGCACGCGCTATTTCGGCTGATCTTCGCCTTTATCCTGAGCGAATATGGATGGGCTAAGGCGGACGTCTTCAAGCTCTATCAGGTCGTCGTTATCGTCAAAGACGACGTCAACTTCCAGCGGAACGGGTTTGCAGGGCTTTCGGTCAACATCGCCGAGGAATGGGAACTCCCAGCGGGAATCGCCGTACTCAAAACAAATCATCGGATCGCTGTCAGGCGTACATTCCAATGTCGCATCTAAAGTTAACTTTTTCATTTTTTGTCTCAATCTTTGGGTTGAAGGTTTAAAATTTCATACAGGAACAATGCCGGCGTTGTTACAATGAACAAGCCGCTGAATTCTTCGTTGTTGTTATTCCCATTGTCTTAAGCGGGGGAAAGAACGACAGAATCCCGCCGCGTTCGCAGGCGCGGCGAGGATGAACGAAATTCTGTCACGTAACGATTTAACAAAAGACGTTACTCGATAAATTCGGGACACGCAGGAACGCTCAAAGCGACCTCGTTTCTCAAAAAGTTCGCCGCTTTAATGGCGTGAACATTGCCTTTGGGATCGGTCATGACAAAGACGTCCGATTCCCGAATGTAAATAAGATGTCTGCAAAGGCAGGCTGTGCGATCCCACTGTTTGCCTTCGGTTTCAGCTTTCTTTTTGTCGGCTCTCCATTCCTGTTTAATTCGATACAGGGCGTCTTCCCAGAAGTCGTACCCGCCGATCATTCCTACAAGACTGCCGTATTCCGTACAGCCAACGAAACGAAAGACGTAAAGCGGCGCGTCTTCTGCCAGAAGAATCTCTTGAGAGAAATCGTCCATTATATAGGGAAAGTCGTCGTTAATAAAATCCATGATTTACCTCCATGCAATCTGTTTAAGATGTAACAATGTACAAAAGACCGATTATTTGTCTCCGTTTCCTTTACCGTCCTCGTCTCCTTTACCGCCTCTTCTACTATAATATTCTTTAAGGAAACGTAAAAAAGCCTTGCGACGGTCTCTTTCCAGGTATCGAATCATGCCGTTCATGCCCATTCGGTTGGCAGTGTCGACGTCAATATTGTCGCTATAGTACCAGTCCGGCAGAACTTTATAGCCGCTGCTGCGGGCGTAACCCTGAACCAATTCCCGGAGTGGAAATTCAGAACAGCTGCAAACGCGAATGACGTGTTCTGCGTCCCTGTAAATAACAAAAGGAAAGCCGATCTCTCTAATCCCCTTCGTTAAAGCGCAAATCGGTTCCGCATAATCTTCGTCATTGTGCGATTCAATGTATTCGTCCGCAGACCGATACCCAAACACGTCGTTCTCTTTGACGATATCAACGGGATATTCAATCCCAATGCCCTTTGTAATAAGCAAAAGCCGATTTTCCATGTCCTCAAACAGTCTTTTGTCCGGGACTTCAAAGCAATGCTCGATGCCGTCCCTGTCTCGGTCGTAATAGTAAAACATAGTTTTGTTCCTCCTTGGGTTGTCAACTATAAAACAAATCTTCCTTAGGACAACCACTATACCACAAACGAAAACGAAATGAAACACCCTGACGCGAAAAATCCCGAACGTAACTGTCACAATTGCAATATGTTAAAAGTATTAGTTATAATTGAATTAGATGATAAATCCAACGACGAACAAAAGCGAGATACGCGTTAAACTTTGCGGTTTAAGAAGATGAGGGAAAACTGTCTGCTCCCCTTGTTTTTATGAATCGCCTTGTGTATTTTCTCAAGACTTCTCGTCTCTTGCTCATACTGTCTATTTTAAAACTCGAAAAAATTTTTTCAGATTTTTCGTTTTTTCTGGATGGTCTGGTGATTTCGTTCAAAAACGGGGACGTTTTCGTCGTTTTTTGGGATTGATTTCGGGGGAGAATTGTCTTGATTCCAGACGGGGAACGGGAGCGATATCGGCTTCTGGGTGTGCGCCTTCGCACCGCGGCAGCGCGGATTGGGAGCGGCGCCACGCCGCCCCCCCTTGTTAATGAAGAAAGCTCTGATTATAATAAATTCAATTAGTTATATATTATTAATCGATTTGAGGCGTATTATGCGTTGGCTTTATCTGTTTTATATTGTAATTGCGTCCGCGCTGGGCGGGCTGATTTTCGGGTTCGACTCCGGCGTTATTTCCGGCTGTGAAAAGGTCATCCAGGATCAGTATCAACTCACGCCGTTTAACCACGGGTTAACGGTGTCGATTGCTTTAATCGGTACGGTAATCGGCGCGTTTGGAATCGGGCGTCCGTGCGACCTGCTCGGCAGACGCCGTTCTCTGTTTTTGATGGCGCTGTTGTTCTTTATTTCGGCGGCAGGCTGCGCGTTCGCCCCGAACTGGCTGACGCTTGTCATCATGAGATTTATCGGCGGGCTGGCGATTGGCGGCGTTTCGGTCGTCGTGCCGCTGTACATTGTAGAAATCGCGCCAGGACATTTGCGAGGCCGTCTGGTTGCGATAAACCAGCTCAATATCGTCTGCGGTATTTTGGCGTCGTACGTTTCCAACTATCTGGTTGCCAGGGCGATTGACAATCAGTCGGTTGTTTGGGACTGGTGCACAAAGCTGGCGAACTTCTTTGTTACAACGCCTATGGGCGCGGACGAAATCAAATGGAGGCTCATGCTCGGGGCGGAATGTCTGCCGATTATTCTATTCTGGGCGCTGCTGTTTACTATTCCGGAAAGCCCGCGATGGCTGGTGAGAAAGAATCGCAAAGAGGAAGCGAAGAAGGTTCTGGAAAAGATCGGAGACGAGAACTGCGACAAGACGCTCGACGAGATTTCCAATTCTCTGGCGATGATTCAACGTCAGGGACAGGACAACGTCCGACTCTTCCAGAAGAAGTACCTGTGGGTTATTTTCCTTGCCTGGGCGGTGGCGATGTTCAATCAGTTGTCGGGCATCAATGCGATCATTTACTACGCGCCCAGAGTATTTGAAATGTGCAATCTGGGAACGAATTCCGCCTTGCTTGCCAGCGTTGGACTTGGAACCGTCAACCTGATATTTACGGTTTTGGCGCTGTTCTTTATCGACTGGTTTGGACGCCGCGCTCTTTTGATATTTGGCGCGCTGGGCACGACCGCCATGCACGTTCTGATTGCATGGCAGCTGTACCTCCCAAAAGAGCAGATCAATTCGACAGTGTGCGTTATTGGATTATTCGGATTTCTCGCCTTCTTTGCGATTTCGCAGGGCGCGGTAATCTGGGTGTTCATTTCGGAAATCTTCCCCAACGCGGTTCGAGCCAAAGGTCAGGCGCTGGGATCGTTTACGCACTGGTTTATGGCTGCGGTCGTATCGTGGGCGTTCCCGATTGTTGTTAATTACGCGGTCTGGCCGGCGTTTGCGTTCTTCGCCTGTATGACGGCGCTGCAGTTCTTCTTCGCCGCGTTCCTCATGCCGGAAACCAAAGGCGGAACAATCGAACAGATGGAAAAAGAACTTGTTACATCATCGGAGGGGACGAAGTAAAACGAAGTGAGCGAAGCGAACGTAGTTACGCTTTGTTCGAAGTGTGAAATGCAGTATTGCGTAAGCCGGACAAGCGCTCGGATGGCGCCCGTCCCTGGGCGCCTACTTGACGGCTATGCCGTCAAGATTTTTTTCTTATGCGGCTGAGACAGCCGCGATCCAGCAGGTCGGAGCGGTTGTTCTGCGAAAGAGTATTTTCTAGTACCAGCAAGGCGCCCAGGGACGGGCGCCATCCGGGGAAGGGTTTTGGCTTCGTCGTTTTGGTATGCACGATTCTCGCCGTTTTCCGAAAAAACTACTTCCCGCTGCGGATTTTGTACATGTCTCTGCCGACGGATCGGACGGCTTGGATGAGTTCTTTATACGGCGTGTCGACAAGGTCGACCAGGCCGATCTGGTAGTTCTCGCCGTCGCCGCGGCCGGTGGTCGCCTGAGAGCCGTACTGGAACCAGTGCGTTCCGACCCAGTAGGGGTTCTCCAGCGCGCCGCGGACGTAGTTCTCGTAATGCTGCGCCCGGTCGGCTTGCGATTTGCAGGGAACCAGTCCCGTATGGAACATGCCGCGATCCAGCGCGCCAAAATGGAATTCCCCGATAATACACGGTTTGTCGACGCCTTCCGGCAATGTGAAGTTGGCGATGGAGCGGTTATAGCGGTTAAAGCTGACGACGTCACAGTACTTCGCGCTGGCGCGAATCGCCAGGTCGTTGCCCCACGCGAACCGGCAGCCCAAGTCCAGCTTATTGGGGGCGAGTTCCTGAATGATCTCGTGAATGGTCTGGAAGTACTTCTCGCTGATAACCGTATAGAACGCCCGAAGGTCGTCGCCCGCCAAGTTTTTATCCGGGACGGTTTGCGATTCCAGCAGCGCGTCCCAGCTTTCGTAGGATGTCTTCCAGACGCTGTTGAGGGCGTCGACGGTTTTGTACTTGTCGCGAAGCCATGTAACAAAGGCGATCTTTGCCGGCTGGTCGGCGGGAGACGCCAACGCGCCCAGCGACAGCGATGTATCGTCACCCCAGGACATCTCGTTGTTGACGAAGTACCCGATGCAGTACGGGTCGTCGATCGTCTCTTTCATGCTGGTTAAAGAACGGCGGAACGAGTCGGCGAATTTGGGGTCGAACGGGTCGGTGAACTTGCCCCAGTACCCGGCGGAACCCTCGATTTGTCTTGCGCCGGCGTGAAGCGTGGCGACGTACGGCGTCTTGCGTGACGAGTACAGATAGATGTTTTTGTCAGACCAGTTGGCTATCGTGTTCATCGCCCAGGATTCCAGACGCGCGTGGGCTTCCTCGCCTGCCTGTTTGTACCAGCCGTCGCCGAATTTTCGGTACAGGTTGGCGGCGGTGAAGTTGTACGTCTTGAACGGGCAGTGGGTTGAATAGTAGTTGTGCGGCGCCCAGCCGGCGGTCGAATAGAACTGCTTGAAGTTCGGGTCGTCCTGTGCGGGCAACCCTTCAAAATAGAACTCGCGGTCTGTTACAGGCGTCGTCGCGTTGCCTGTCCCGACGCAGTCAACGCCGTGAGACCAGAACAGATTCCCGTCCGGGTCGACAAGCCACCATTTCCCGTCCAGCTTGACGGTGTAGAAATGTCCGCGGGCTTCTTGTTTCGGGCCGTCCGCCCAGCCGCCGTATTTATCCCAGCAGGCAGGGCGCGGGTTGGCTTTCCAGTCCGCCTGTTCCTGAGCGACGCGCCCTTTGAGTTCCTCGTCAGAATGCGTTTTGCCGGGCCAGTCCTCGTGCTTGAACTGCCCGTAGACGTCAATCATCGGGAAGAATTCGTCGACCGTCATGCTTCGCCACGATTTGCCGGACGCGGACTCGTTGACCTCGGACTGATTTATTGCATCGGTAGACGGGGCGACTTCAATCTTAAAGACGGCAAAGCGAACCGGCTGTGCTGGCTGCGTTACGAACAGCCAGACGGACTCCATTTTCGTGAAGTCAATCGACTTGGACGCAGCGCGATCTCCGGAATCGTAGTTGATACGCACGCCGCCGGGTCCGCCGCGCATGGCAAAGAGCTTGTCCATAATCTCCGGGGCAAGACTCTGATTTGGCAGCGGGATTTCCCAAACGATCTTGTCTTTCGCCTTGATCTGTTTGGAAACGGAATGCCAACGCTGGGTTTTGGTTGAGTTGACGTCGTCGACGCGGCAGCAGACGGTTAAGGGAGCGTCTTCCATGTTTTTGATTGTTACATAAACAGACGTCTGCGGGCGGGACGCATCCCAGTTCCCGTGAATTGTAACGCCGGGCCAGTTGTAATTCTTGCCCAAGGCGGTAACGACGGTTCTGTCCGGCAGGGATTCGACTTCCGAGTCCTTTATATCGAGCTTGTCAGCCTGCGACGGCTCGTAGACGCTAAACGCGCCCGGCGCCGCGTCCGCTCTTGACGCCAACGCCAGCGCCGCGCTCAAAACGAACGCCGTCAGAGCAATAATTCTATTGGATTTCATGATAAAACTCCTTTTGAGGAAAATGGGTGGGAACGATTTCTTTCTTGATAAATAGAATTATAGCAGAAGTTGAACGCGGTTGGAATAGCCCCCGGCGGCGAGGCGCCGCTCCCAGTCCGCGCTGCCGCGCGTTTGCCAACAATCGCTCCCGTTGGTCGCTTATATTTTCCTTACTAAAGTTTTTTGGAAAGGGGAGTATGAGGGGAAGAACCTTTTTTTCAAAAAAGGTTTTCCCCTCTTAATTAACTTGAAAAAACTTCCCTAAAAGGGAGCCAGCTTGCTGGCGACCGAAAGTTTTTTCAAGCGAGCGAAGCTCGCCGAAGAAATTTTAAGCCGCAAAGATCGCAAAGGACGCAAAGAAATAGAGGGCGGGAACGGAACGACAGTTAAAATCTCACGTAAAGTTCGCGAAGTTCGTAAAGTTTTAAAGATTTTTTGGCGAAAAAAGCGTAACTATGCTCCCGCCTTCCATTTATATATAAATAGTTAACATTTATAAGTCCAACGTTTTCTTACTCTTAGGAAAAATATTTAGAAAGTTTAATAATTATCGAAAAATAATTGTTAATCTTTGCGAACTATTTTTCAAACTGTGCGTACTGATACTAGAACGAGCGATCGGACAGTTGATTCCGAGAGTTCATTCGAGAATCAAGGTTGTGTTTTTTTAAGTTAGTTGTTTGGTTTTACGGACCCTACCAATACAGGAGACAGACATCATGAAAAAGTTTTTTGCAGCAATCGTTATGGTTTGCCTGATCGGCGCTTTTAGCAATCAGGCAATGGCGCAAGGTCCTCGCGACAACGGCCGTCCCGGACAGAAACCCGCTGCCGTGAATCATCAGCCCGCTCCGGGTAATCACGTTGGCGCCGTCCAGGCTCCTCGTCCCGCCGCTCAACCGGCTCCTTCCCAAGCTCCGCGACACGCCCAACCGGCTCCGCCCCAACCCCCGCGACACGCCCAACCGGCTCCGCCGCCCCCAGCTCCGCGACATGCCAAGCCGCTTCCGCCGCCCCCTGCTCCGCATCACGCCCGACCGCTTCCTCCCCCGGAACCAGCGCCAGCCCCGAGACCGATCATCGACTATCAACCAGGAGTTGGACTTTACATCGGCGGCGAACATTTCGGATTTACCATTTCCCTGTAAACTGACCTGACCGGTAGTCTGATGAAAACGCGGCGACGCAATAAAATGCGCCGCCGTTGTTTTTGGGTTAATATTTCTGCTTTTAGCAGAAAGATTTTGAATTCTAATAATTATCGAAAAATAATTGTTAATCTCTCGAACCTGTTTTTAATCTGTGCGTAATAGTAATAAAATGAGCGATCATTCAAGGAAAAACGTTAAGTTTGATTTTTGTTTAACTTAATCGTTTGGTTACCCAGCCCAACCAATACAGGAGACAGACTTTATGAAGAAGTTTATTGTAGCAATGATTATTGTTTGCCTGAGCGCTTCTTTTTGCAGCTCGGCAATGGCGAGAGGTCGTTATCGCAGCAACGGTCGTTTTAGACCGACGCCGACGCCAGCCGCTCAACCCGCTCCCGCTCCGGATAAACAAGTTACCCCAGTTCCGGAACCTGCCCCAGCCGCTCAGCCCGCTCCCGCTGCGGATAATCAAGTTACCCCGGCTCCGGAACCTCGCCCTGCCGCTCAACCCGCTCCGCAACGCACTCAACGCGCTCCACAGCCAGCCCCGCGCCGCGGACGCCGGATTCGACCATCTGTAGGCATAGGCATTGGTCCTCGAGGCGTTGGTATTGGCATTGGCATCGGCCCCGTTGGGATTGGCATCCCCCTGTAAAATGAACTGACGATAGTATCTGTACTGAAATACACAGGCAATAGTACGGATGAAAACGCGGCGACGCAATAAAATGCGCCGCCGTTGTTGTTTTGTGGAAGTATCTCATTTTTCCGTTCCTGGCTCATCAATCGCTTTGCGAATAATTGCTAATTGCTCATTGATAATTGTTAATTATCTCTCCCCCCTATTCCAATCTTTTAACGAAAGCGCTAAGATAGAGGTTAAAGACGGAATGTTACGAGTTAAGGACGCCATGCGTTCCTTGAGCTATTTTTTAACCGAGTTTTCAATAATCGAATTACGTTCAGATTAGGGCGCTAAAATGGTAATTGAAAGACGAGAAATTTTAGAAGAAATAATGCGCATTAGAAAGCGTTATTGTAAAATTGTCAGTTTTTTTCATGATGGAAGAATGAAAAAAAGGTTTTCATTCGATCCAGCTACGCCTAAAAAGGACGTCTTGTTTTGTTTTAGGAGACTGTTTTATATTGATAGCAATGTTTATAAAGAGTTTGAAGACTTCGATTGGAGGTTAAAAAAACAATTTGAACAACTCTGTCGTGAATTAGACGTTTATGTAGAGCGTGAAGAAGAGTTTGACGTTTTACCGGTCGAAGCTCCAGATGAAATTATTCAAATGGCAAAAGTATTAGACGAACAGTTTATGGCGGCAGGTTTTGGACATTGGTTTAAAAATTTCAATGAGTAATAAAGCGATTTGTAACAATAAGGAGTATGTTTAGAATGGCTAAGCTTTTATATCCGCGTTGTCCTTTTAGTCATCAGGAAATTGATGAAATCTTTAAGAAACTACAAGTTTTTCAAGAAGAATTATTAAAATCCAAAAAATGGAACTTTGAATCTGATGACGATCGAACCTTGTTTTTCAAAGATACTATGGATGGCAATCCTGAATATAAGATTTATCGACTTTGGAAATCTGTCACAGAATCAATAATGATGTTAGCAGATGGCGACGCTGTTGAAAGCGAGTATCTTGAAAACTCAACGGAGTGGGAAGAATATTCAGAGTTGGAAACTCAAATGATTTATGAACAAAAACTTCCATACGATTCCCCTGAATGGCAAGCTGTAATTGAAAAATATCGCCGTAAAGACGAAAAAACAGAATGTGAAACAAATACTGATGCTGGTAAGATTGAAAGCGAAGCTATCAGTGAATTGTCTGAGGAAAAATCGGAGGATGAAAATCCGAATGATTCTCCACCAACGCATGGAATAACCAAACAGGAAGTTCAAGAAGCCTTAGATGAATTCCATCGCCATACTATTGTTAACCCGAATAAAACGCTTTTTCTTTCCCATCTGTCAGACGGCAGTTTGGAAGTCAAAGATGGCGATAAGGTTGTTGCCAGGGTTGAACGAATTGAATCAGGTGAATTCAGTGTTGAATATTTTGAATCGGAAGAATAAATCGTCTTTAAACAAAATTTATCGTTAAAACAATTTTCCCTTATACCCAAACAAAATGAAACGAACATTATTCTGGATTCTGTTATTTGCTGTCTGTTGTAACGCGGCGGTCGCGTTGGCGCAGACGAAACGCGAGCGGCTGGAAGGGCTGGTCTACGAAGTTGAGGACTGGTCGGAGCCGAAAGACGTCATGCGGCTTAATCAGCCGGGCGCGTCCAACTGGCAGATTTGGACGAAGGAAGACGACGTGATTCATAAACGTTCCAACGGCGCGTCTGTTACAACGCCTGTCTTGCCAACGGACGCTGACCGGGAAAAGCCGGAAGACGGCGCGCCGGTTCTCCATACGAAAATTACCGGCATTCCCGCGGGACGGTATCGGGTTTTCCTAAACGGGACGAATCGCCCGCTGGCGCTGTCGTTTGACGGCGGGAAAACGTGGACGAAATCCAACATCCACGGCGAGAACGATTTCGGAATCTACGACATCTCCGACGGCGTTTTTGAACTCTGGGTGGACGACCGGTACGCGTCCGAAAACAAAGGCTGGGCGTATTACGACTACATCCGCTTTGTCCCGACAACAGAAGAAGTAACAATCGACAACCTGCAGAGCTATTACATCGCCAGCGATTCTCCGTTTAATCCGGATTTCGGGAAAGCGCTGCCCGACGATTACACTCAGATTTCCTGGACGACCAACGTCCCGACGCCTCCAGCTGAAGTTACGTTTATTCCATGGGAATGGAAAAAAACAAAGCCAAAAACGATTGTAGAATCGGATTCCGGACTGCGAAATCACGCGGTCGTCTGTCCGTGGGGCTATTACGAAAAAGCAATTGTAACGCTGCCGATAAACCGTTCCGGGAAGGCGATTTCAAAGACTGTCTCGTTGTGGGAGCAGGGAGTTTCAGAAGAGCAGAAAACGGTCAAAACGTCTATTGATCTGTACGTTTCCGAGCCGACTGGATTCGCCCGTCAAAATTGGCCTGTTACGTCCGGCGTTCCGCTGGCGAAAGGCGTATGTTATGTCGATCAAACGTTTCGTCTAAAAAACGCGGATGGCAAAAAAATCAGAGCGCAGTTTACTCCTGTTGCGTATTGGCAGGACGATTCTGTTCAGTGGCTTGTCGTCGATTTTCGAGCGGATACGGACGCTCAAAAGCCAACGAAATACACGCTGGAAATTTTTGAGGAGGATGAGGTCGAAGACTATGTTCCCCCCATGGACGACAGCGACTGCGGAGAGTTTTATAGCCCGTATGAATCGGAAATTGTTCTAGCTGACGGTCGAAAACTGTATGCGCCTCAAAAAGGATTTAGTCAGGTTACAAGCAGCAAAGACGTTCTCGTTACAACCCGCCTTGAAGGCAGCTATATCGAAGCGGAGAACATGGAACAGGCGGAAGATAAAGCCCGGGAATCAGCAAGAAACGAGGTCAAGCCGGGATTTGTCTGGCGCATGGAAATGACCGACTATTTCGATGAGGATCAGGACGTTGATTTGAGGAGAACTCGCTGGACAATCGGGAACAATCAGCTGGATAAACCGTTTACGCTGATTCGTTCCGCGTCCGTTTTCGATACGTCCGTTTTCTGCGGCGGCGAATACTCGTGTCAGATTCTACAGGACGAACTCAACCATGCCTCGGTCGAAATCAACGGCAAAAAGCAGGAGACGGATCGGTTTGACGGTTATCTTGAACTGTCCGACGGCGCGGTTCTGTTTAGAAATTTCTGGCAAACATGGCCAAAAGGTCTTTCTGTCAGAAAGACGCCAGTACAGCAGCCTGGGGTAGACGGCGGATTCTTTAATATTACAGACGATCTGTCACAGGCTCCGGAATCGCATAATGGCGCTTCGCAAGACAGTCGTTTTAAATTGGATCTGGTTTATGAGATTTTGCCGCCGCTGCCGGACGGTTACAGCGACGATCCGAAGAAAAACGAGCGTGACAATCTGATTCAAAATTACTTTTGGCTCAAAGACAACTGCTATCAGTTCAAGCGCGGAATGGAAGTTACCGTTGAATTCTGGCAGGCGTCGAAAGAGCGGATGGAAAACGACAAACATCTCCGGGAGCATCTTCAAAACCCGATTTTTGCCGCGTGTTCGCCGGAATACTACTGTTCCGTGGGCGTTTTCCCGCCGGTCAGCCCGGCTGTCAAAGGCGAGTTCGACAGCTACGAACAGGCGTTTCGGACGTCGTTTGCGAATCTCGAAAAGGGGCGTCGGGAACGCGGCGAGTACGGCTGGATGAGCTTTGGGGACTGGTTTGGCGAACGGGTCAATAACTGGGGCAACAACGAGTACGATCTGTCGTATACGTGCGCCATGCACTTCGCTCGAACCGGCGATGTAACAATTCTCCAGCGCGGAATTGAAATGGCTCAGCATTACATGACGGTCGATTTCCAGAAGTACCCGGTCAATCCCAACGCCAAAGAACGCATGTATCTGCATGCCTTTGGGCACGTCAACGGTTTTTTCGAGCCGACCGACCCGCGCCTGAAAGGCTTGACGGGGCAGGCGAGTCAATTGCAGAGCTGGTTTAGAGCGGAAACCGACAACGGCGGCGGGCACGATTTTCAGCCGGGCAATTTCTATATCGGAGCTCTGACGGGCGACGCAGAGCTGCTTTCCAAGGCGAATACCGCCTGTTTCGCTCAGGCGAAATGGTACACGCCGAAGTTCAGTTTCGGCATAGAGCGCGGGGCGGGCTGGCCGCTGACCAACGCCGTCTATGCGTATCGGTTTACCAACAATCCGTATTATCTCAACGCTGCGCGAATCTATTTCGAGACGATTCAAAGCAAGCAGAACCCGGAAACCGGCTGTTTCGACCTGGCGCAGGATCAGACGGAATGCGACTGCCCGGACAAGAAGGAACATCGCGGCGGGAAAGCGTTTGCCGTCGGAGTTCTGCTGCACGGCTTGGCGCGGTATTACGAAACGGAACCTGATCCGGAGCGCAAAGAGCAGATTAAGACCGTTTTGGTTCGCTGCGCCGACTGGCTGCTGGACTATTCCTGGAACGAGGAGAAACAGGGATTCCGTTACAAGACCGGGTGTCCGAAATACGCGGATTCCGGCTGGTACTCGATTCTCGTCGCGGAAGGACTGGCGTACGCATCGGAAATCAGCGGCAATCCTCGCTACCGGGAGTTCCTGGTCAGAACGTTAGGGGAACCGATTAAAGCCGTCTCCGGAACCGGGAAAGCGTCCGGAAAAGATTTTACCCAAAAGCATCGCCAGACGCCGCATGCTCTGTACTGGTTGAAGAAACATGGGGTAACGGAGCTGAAGTGAGGCGAATTAGCAATTAGCAATGAGCAATTAGCAATTTCGCTTCGCGTTCCTCGTAGGTTTTGCGTGGGTCAACTCGCACACGGATTTGACGGGTTAGACGGATTTTCGCCGATTGGGTATTGGTAGTATTTTGTTTTAAACACGAAAAACACGAAATAAGCGAAATTTACGAAAATTTTTTTTAGAATATAAAATTATTCTTTCGTCTTTTTAGTTCTTTTCGTGTATTTCGTGTATTTCGTGTTAAAAATTTCTTCGGAGATATAGACAGGCTTCGGCGGACTTACGTCCGCGATCCAGAAAGGTTTTCGGCTGCGGCACAGGTAGTCAGCGAGTCATTGGACAAGGCGGCGTCAAGCCGCCGCATTCCCCGCCGCAAAGCGACGTCTTGCGGTTGCGGTTTGCGTAAATTATCCATTTTAGCATCTTTCCCATTCTTTTTTCAAGAATTTTTTCCTTTAGCGCCGTCAGATTGAAAAATCTCGTGTATAATATATATTAATATAAAAACGTTTACAAACCCAGTTTCCTGATTTTTCCTTTTTGGAGAAAACGAAATGACCAAAGCTCAAAAGCTGAATACAATTTCCTCGACTCGCGTTTTCCTACGCGGATGCATCATTGCTCTTTTTGTCGCAGCGCTTCTGACTGCTCTGCCCTGCCCCGTCCAAGCGGATATGCTTCTGTTCTGGAATTTTGACGAGTACACAACCGAAGGCGGCGTTAACTACGTTACGGACTCCGTTCATTCAGAGCGGCTCAAGCTGGTAAACTCGTCTATTGTAGACGGTCAACTGACTTCCTCCGGCGGCTACGCTCAGGGTACGGGAACAAACAACGGTACGAGCGTAACGCTTCCAACCAAGACAGACAGTTATACGCTCTCGGCGTTTCTGACAACTACCAGAAACGGCTCGGTTGGCATTATGTCGTGGGGCGTCCGCGGTCAAACCCGTCAAACGAACTCGTTCCGTACAGATGGGGCTGGGCTAAAAAATTATTGGTGGGGTGATGATCTCGCTATAGGAGGTTATCCAGAGGTGTATTCTGGATCTGAAAATTACGTCGTTGCAACGGGATCTGGCAGGACGCAAACCCTTTACCTCAATGGACAACGAATTGGCACAAGGGATGCGGGTGGCGATAGAAACGAACAGAATCGCGATTTTTTTGTTGGAAATACTATTAATAACAACTCGGAAACGCTTTACGGTACGATCGACAACGCATCCATTTATAACGACGTGATGGAGCATACAGATATTGTCAACATTGCGGCGCATACCTATAACGGCTTGACCAATTGGTGGAAAGCCGGAGAAACGATCGACCGGGTCGGCGGGGTTGTCAAACCGGAGACGGTTACCGGAACAACGGTTATTACCGGAACCAGCGGTCAGACCATGGTTTTCAATCGAACTCTGACCGAGGGCGAACAAGCCTATTATCAAGGTCAGCTGGCTGCGGAACACGATTACGTTATCGACAACATGGCGGGCAGCGCTTCCACAAAAACGATGTGGCTTCGCGAGTCTTCTGCTAATCTCAACGACGCTCCTGAAACTCCGTTGGGAATCTACGTTGGCGGTACGACGACGGCGTCGACGCTGACGGCAACGCTGGATCAAATCAATGCGGTCAATCGGACGCTGGTTATGGGCGGCGGAACGCTGGCTCTTAACCTTCCTGGTGACGCCACAATTGATTTAAACCGCATCAACTTTAACAGAGGCAGCCTTTCTCTTTCCGGTACCGGCAAGATGACGATCGAACCGAAACAACGGCTTCCGTTAAGCAATTTAGCGATTCCCGCGGACAACTCGGTAGTGTTCAATACAAATGAGGAGGTCGATATTTATGGCGTTCTTTCCGGCGCGGGCAATTTGACTAAAAACGGTTCCGGTGATTTGTTATTCACTTCAAAGAGCCAAAGTTATTCGGGCGTTATTACTCTCAATGGAGGTTCATTAACGTTTGGTCTCCAGGACGCTTTTGGTTGGGCGGACAGAGCGCCGTACTGTTCTATAGTTGCTGACAACGCAACGATTACAAACAATGCGGCAGTATTCAACGCTCTGAACAATACAACATTTAAAAACGGCGCAAAGCTGATTGCTGCAGACGGTCAGGGAACTTGGAAAGCGTTCATGCTTTTCGGGACAACCAAGGTTGCTTTCTCCGGCGACGGTTCCACCGCTGAAAATCCGGTAGTCTTTGAAGTTGCCAGTACTGCAACAGGAAACGCCAGAACCAACGCGACCATCTGCCCTTACGGTACAACGTTTGACGTTGCGGATATTACCAAGTCCGATGCTGCTGACCTTATCGTTTCCGCGGTTTTGGCTAATACAAACGGGGGAGGAAAGGTTGGTTCGTTTACCAAGACCGGCGCTGGTACAATGGAGCTTTCCGGCGCTAACACGTATACGGGAACAACCACCGTTTCCGGCGGAAAACTCAATATTACGGGTTCTGCATTTGCTTCTAGGCTTATCATCAACAACGGCGCCTCGGCAACAATTGACGCGGGAGAAACGGGCGTTGTCAATATGGATGCCGACGGATACAACAATTCTGTAATGATTGGGAACGGTTCCAGCGGAAGTCTCACTCTGGAATCCGGAAACGTAACAATTCACAATTCCGGCAGCGGCACACTGGGCAGCATTCAGCTGGGAACCAACTCCGACACGACGGTCGGCACGCTTACCATCAACGGCGGATCAATGCAGGTCGACGGTCGAATTCTCATTGCCGCCAATAAAACCGGCGCACAAGCTACGCTCACGATGAACGGCGGGAAGCTTTCGCTTGGCGTTCCTGAAGCGTATACAACCAGCGGCGACCCCGCTTGCGGCGTTTTGTGGTTTGGCGCTGGAACGTCTACCGTCAACCTCAACGGCGGAACGGTTTCCATGTTTGGTATGAACAATAACGGTCCTAAAGCCGGCAGTACATTTAATTTCAACGGCGGAACCCTTCAGGCGGTTGGAGATACAACCAGTTTTCTGACTGCGGCTGGATCTATGCAATTCTACGTCAAACAGGGCGGCGCTATAATTGATACGCAAAGTTATAATGTTACCATTTCTGCCGCGTTACTGCAAGGACCGGAAGCGGGCGACGCTGCAGGCGGACTGACCAAGAATGGCTCTGGAACGCTGACACTTGCCGCCGCCAATACGTTTAGCGGCGATATGACTATCAATGCTGGTACTGTTGTAATGGCATACAACGCCAATACTACAAGTACAACAGCAACTCCATTGGGAAACCCATCCATTGAAGGACGTAAAATTACCGTTAAATCCGGAGCGACCCTTGAAACGGGGGGAACTGACGTCTTTGGCGGCGCTACAGCTCATCCTCTGTTTACGTTAGTTGCTGACGGAGGTACGATTGCAACACGAAGTGGTTATCTGACGTCATACGGCGACATCGAACTGAAAAACAACGCCGTCTTTGATGAACGAGGCGGACATAGCACCTGGTATACAATTTTCAATGGCGATATTTCCGTTACCAGCGGTAACGCCACAATTAAGTCCACTAATGGAAAAGGCATTTCATTACGTGGATATCGTAATGGAACCAATGCTGGCGTTACGTTTGACGTTGCCAAGAATTCAACCTTGACGGTGTCTGCCCTTTTGAGAAACAGTCCCAACAGCGGTACGGTCGGCTCGTTTACCAAAAAAGGCGAAGGCACGATGATTTTGTCAAACCGAAGCAACGATTTCACTGGCAATATCGTAGTTGACGAAGGTATTCTTAAAGCCCAGGGAGGCTGGGCGGGCGGAACCTCTGGCACGACGGTTTTAGGAAAGAACCAAGCTAGAACCATTACCATTAATAAAGACGGAACATTGAATTTTACCGCTCAGGATGTTGTTACCAATGCCGACAACACAACCTCGATCAAGTTTGTAGTCAACGGCGGCACAATTACCAATGAAGGCGCGGTTTTCAACAATCTTACCAATACGGAATTTTACAACGGCGCGAAGATTGTCGCGGCAAACGGACATGGAACCTGGAAAGCGTTTATGCTTACCGGAACCAACAAGGTCGCCTTCGCCGGTGACGGTTCTAAGGCTGAAAGTCCGGTCGTGTTTGAAGTTGCCAGTACGGCATCTGGAGCCGCGCTGACAAATGCGACGATTTGCCCGTATGGCGCTACGTTTGAAGTGGCGGATATTACCAAATCTGACGCTTCGGACCTCGTGATCAGCGCGGTCCTGGCCAACACAAACGGAACAGGAAAGATTGGCTCGTTTACGAAAACCGGGGCGGGAACGATGGAACTGTCTGCCGCTAATACGTATGATGGAACGACGACAATTAATGCTGGTACTTTGAAATTGACCGGCGACGGTTCTACTGGAACAGGAGCCGTTACAATCGGAGAGAGCGGTACGCTGGAATTTGCTGTTGAAAACGAAAAATGGTATACCAGCAACGCTGTTTCCGGGACTGGAACGATTCGCAAGACGGGAGGAGGCGTTTTGTATCTCAACGGAACGTCAGAGAAGCCGATTGCATCCAAATCGCTTTTGGTTGAAGAAGGCTCGCTGATGTTCAAAGGAAACTATTCTGGAGATCTGTTCGTAAACGAGGGAACCCTGCTTTCGCCCGGCAACTCGGTTGGCGATTTGATTGTTGAGGGCGCGGTTACTATTAACGGCGGCGCGACATTGCTTTTGGAACAGGACGCGTCCGGCATAGATACCCTTACGGCAACCAAGTTTTACATTTCCCCCGACGCCATAATTGATCTGGCGCCCTCAGCGCTTCAGCCTGGCGCTACGTATACGCTTTTAACTCAGACGGCTAACGAGTTAACAGACGATTACACTCTTGAGTTCTTGACGTCGCTAATGTCAGAGGAAGACAAATATTACTGGAATCTCTCGATAGTCGACCATAGGCTCATGGCAACCGTAGACTCTAACGCCGTTCCGGAACCGTCAACTTGGGCGCTGCTGATTCTTGGTGTTGGCGCGTTGATGTACTGGCGTAAACGCAATTCGTAATTCGTAATTACGCAAGCGTAACGATTTTAGAATGCGGGAGGAAACTCCCGCTTTTTTATAGACTCATTTCTCATAATGGAGCTGACGTTTACGATAATTCTGCTGGGGTCAATCGCCGCGATGCTGCTGGGAATCGCCAAAACAGGCGTTCCCGGGCTGGGCATGTTCGGGTCGCTGTTGATGATTTCAACCTTTGCCGGACATGAGATGTTCGCGTCCGGGGCGGTTGTGCCGCTGCTGATAATCGGCGACCTGGCGGCTTGCTGGTATTACGGTCGAAATCGTCAGCGGGGGATCCTTCACAAAATCTTCCCGCCGCTGGGCGTTGGGCTGGTCTTGGGAATGGGCGTGTTGTGCGTCATGGAGAACTCGCAGTTCAAGCTGACTGTCGGCATTTTGGCGGTGAGCATTTTACTGTTTGAATTCGCCCGAAAGCGGTTCGGCTGGACGGCGATTTCCAAGACGCGGCTTTTCGGCTGGTTCTGCGGAATCATGGCTGGTCTGACGACCATGCTGGGCAACGCGGCAGGTCCGGTCGTCTCCGCGTTCTTTGCTTCTCAAGATTTGGATAAACAGAAGTTCATGGGGACGTCGTCCGTTTTTACGCTGTGCATGAACGCGACGAAAATTCCGCTGCTCATTGCCGCCACAGCGATTAAGACTCACATGGGATTCGACGCGGTTCAGGCGCAGATTATCACCCCGACAACGTTCTGGCTGACGCTGATTTTCCTGCCGGGCTTGGCGCTGGGCGCGATCATCGGGCGTCGGCTGTTCCTGCTCATTCCGGAAAAAGTCTTTATCCCGCTGATTCTAACGCTCAACTTTATTACGGCGGTTCATATTCTTGTAACAGCGTTATAGATGTTTGCTATTCGTTTTTGCCGTCCAGGTATTGACGCAGGAAGTCAACTTGAGTTTCGTTCATTAACTGCGGCGTCCTTTGGGATTTGGGATTCGTTCTCCAGAGGTTTAGCTGATATTTGCGGGTTTGGGCAAAGCCCCAGTTGTTCGTTTTGCCCAGCCAGCAGGTAATAACCGAACCGGTTCGTCCCATTCCGCCCCAGCAGTGGACGCAAACGACGCGCCCTTCTGCTATCAGTTCGTTAATCTTGGCGAGAATCTTGTCCATGTATTCAGAACTCGGCGGCGGATTTAGGTCGGGAATAGGGAACGACCAGCGACGAACGCTTTCCGGCAGAAACTGCTCGTATGGATGCAGTTCGCCCGGCTCTGTCAGGTCGATGAAGTCGGTAATCCCGAACTCGATCATCGCCGACAGCTTTTCGCTGGAATCGACGTCGTAAACCATAATCGGGTACTCAGACGCGTACAGCTGGTCGGTAACTTTATAGGAAAACTTTGTCGGAACGGGGGAATTGAGTTGAGCATCCATGATAACCTCGATTCTTTTAACAGAATAATATTTTATCTTATTTCGTCTATTGCATTATACAAAGACATCGAAAAGAATCAATAGGATTATGACGGTATTTCTTCAAAACGCTATTGCATAATACTCTAATATAGTGTATAGTACAGAAAGTTGAATTAAACAAACCGAGTAATATTAGTATCGCTTTATATGAGTTCCGAAAAACAAGTCCTGGCGTCCTCGCCGATTCCGCTGTCGAGATACGCGCTTTTTGCCGCTGTTGCGGCAGGCGGGGTGGCGGCGGATTTGTATTCCAAATGGCTGGTTTTCGCCAGGCTGGGAATGCCGGGAGAATACGTTCCGACTGCGCCGACGGCGTCCAAAATGACGTCCGTCTGGTGGCTGTGGGACAACGTAGTCGGATTTCAAACCAGCCTCAACGAGGGCGCGCTGTTCGGCATGGGACAGGGAATGATTCCTCTGTTTACCATTATGTCGTTTTTGGCAATCGCGTTCCTGATTGCGTGGCTGACGTGGTTTCGCGGCGCCCAATCCCGATTTATAACGATTATTGCCGGCATGATGACGGCGGGAATCCTGGGCAACC
Source organism: Thermoguttaceae bacterium (assembly GCA_017557195.1). Lineage (GTDB taxonomy): Bacteria > Planctomycetota > Planctomycetia > Pirellulales > Thermoguttaceae > RUG11551. The sequence continues at coordinate 27,340 of JAFZAL010000163.1, forward strand.
TGTACGACCGAATAGGGCTTCATCACCTGATTTGGAACTATCGCGGCGAACTGCACGAAGTCGGTCAGCCGGTTTACGCCGTTCGAGACTGGATTCTGGTCATGATCGGCGACTGGCCCTGGCCCAACTTCAACATTGCGGATTCCTTGCTGGTCGTTAGCGTTTCGCTGTTGTTTATTGCAACAATTTTTTGTCCAAAATGGATTGACGTCAATAAATCCAGTCAGAATGCCGTCGAGAACGACGCTCAAAAAGCAGCCAATCCCGAAAAACAAGTTTGAAAATTTAATAATTTTAGATAAATAATAGTTTATTTTTTGAACAAATTTGCGATCCATGCGTATAGATAACAGAAAGGTTGACGAGCTTCGGTCGGTGAAGGTAGTTCGTCGGTTTACGAAGACGTCAGCCGGCAGCGTTTTGATTAGCGCGGGGGACACGGTGGTCCTGTGTACAGCCAGTATAGCAACGGAGTTGCCGGGCTGGATTAAGCCAGAGGAAGGCAAGGGCTGGATTACAGCCGAGTACAATATGCTTCCCGGCAGTACTCCAACCCGGAAAAAGCGCGATCGCGACGGTCATTTAGACGGTCGCAGCGCCGAAATTCAGCGTCTTATCGGTCGTTCGCTCCGCGCAACGCTTGACCGGGTCGCTTTGGGCCCTCGGCTGATAACGCTGGATTGCGACGTCCTTCAGGCGGACGGCGGAACCAGAACTCTTTCCATAACCGGGGCGATGATTGCTCTGATTGACGCCTTGGCTACAATTCCAGACTTGGCGTCTTTTCCTCTGACTGATTCTGTTTCTGCGGTCAGCGTTGGTCTGATTGATTCTGCGCCGATGTTGGACTTGTGCTATCAGGAAGACGTTCGGGCGGAAGTTGACATGAACGTCGCCATGACGGGTTCCGGCAAGTTCATCGAGGTTCAGGGGACGGGCGAACACGCTCTGTTCGACAGAAGCCAGCTCAACGAACTGCTCAACCTGGCGGAAAAGGGATGTCGGGAACTGACCCAAATTCAGAAAGACGCCCTTGGCGCGGACTGGCCGTTTTAACCTGTTTTGAAATCATTGAAAAATTAAACTTCGGTTTACAAATAATTATTCCTACTATCGATACAAGGAGATCAAACCATGAAAAAGATTCTTGCAGCAATGATTGCCGTCATGCTCTGCGCGGCTCTGTGCAGCTCTGCGATGGCACAGGGACCTCATCGCGGACCTGGTCCGGGCTACCGTCCGGGACCTGCGCCCCATCCCGCTCCCGCTCCGGGTTACCGTCCGGGACCCGCGCCTTATCGCCCCGTTCCGCCGCCGCCCGCTCCGCGCTATTATCGTCCGCTGCCGCCGCCTCCGGCACCCGCTCCGGTTGTCGTTCCGCTGCCCGCGCCTGCGCCGCTGTACACGCCTGGGTATTATTATCCTCGATCCGGCATTTATCTCAACACGCCCAACGTTGGAATTTCCATTGGACTGTAAAGCGCTTGCAAGACAGACTGACTGAAACGCATCTACCCTGATGTAATGAAAACAGGCGAATCGTTTTTTGCGGTTCGCCTGTTATGTTTATAGAGACCGGGGTTATCTAATCACCTCAAATTCCAGACATCCCGCTCCCCACGATTGCGGGTCCATATCTTTGAGCTTGTTGATCGTCTCCTGGACTTTGTCATAGGAGAGACAGGGTAAAGCTGTCAAGTCGCCGGTTTCTTCTATATTGAACAAAGGCTCTTGTGTAACGATAACGTAAACGCCCTCTAAACCGGAAGTTGAATTCTCTACAAAAGAACCAGCGTCGAGATCCGGCATGAAGGATTCAGGGAATCTGTATTGAACGCCCTGCTCTGCTGAAACAAAAATCGTATCAGACCCGGTTAAAGAATTGGGAACTAAAATCGTCATTTTTCCGCTGGTTCCCAAATTGAGAATTGTAACATATCCGGATTTTGAACAGACCAGCGAAAAATCTAACGACTCTCCCTGACGAAGCGTATTCCATTCTCCGAGAACGCCCTGATAGAAAAGCGAACTGGCAGAAATGGCTGTGTTTTTCATTTCGACGCCGCAAATTTCCGCCTGATTTTTCATCAGAATGCTGAAGTCAACTGCAATGTTTTTTTCCTTGACAGAAAGCGTCGGCCATTTATTTGAATGCGCCATTGCAATGCGTTCTTCGTCCAGCTTTCTCTGATGTTCCAGCCTGGCTTTTCGTTCTTCTTCCTCAATACGTCTTTGATAAGCAGCCTCTTGATTGAGACGTTCCTGTTCTTTATTTTTGATTTCCAGCTCTGTGAGACGAACCTGCTCGCGCATGGTTTCCATTTTCGCTTCGTGTTCCGCTTTATTTTGGGCGGTGATCCTTCTGTGTTTCTCTTCCTCAAGCTCTTTTTGCCGTTTTGCGAGTTCTTCCTGAAGACGCTTTTCTTCCGAGGGCGAGTTCCCTTCGACTGATTCGACAAATTCCAGACTTGTCCCCTCGACATATTTCGCTGCCATTGGAGCAAAATAATATCGATGCAGAGCCGCTGCAATTGTCGCTCCCGTCAGACCCGTTTTCCAGTTGTCGAGATTGAGTTTGTGCGCTTCCACCTGCAAAACGTTATAGAACGGCGCTTCCCAAAGGTCGCACAGACTGTCTTCCGTCAATTCTGTATTTTCAGAGATGCGTTTGGCGTGACGTCTGAAAAAACATTCCGGATTCGTAATCTTGACAGCGGCTTTGGCGTTGACGGTAAGCGTATTGCCGTCGGCAAGCGTTAATTCTTCAAAATGAAGATTAACGTAAAAAAGCGACTGCGTGATTTTATAGACGGTGTCGCCGGCTTTGAGCGCGCTTCTCGCCTCCTCCTTTGACAAAAGCCACAGCTTGCTTTGCTTGTCCGGGATTTCTTCTTCCAGAATAAACCAGTTGTTTTCGGAATCGGAAAGGTAGTCGGACAGTATTTTAGGTCGTTTAAAAAACAGACCAAACAACCCCAGGTTTGGCAGCGTCAGTTTTTTTGAAATGGAAGCCATGACTGCAAAAGGTTAAGGTACAGACCGCATCCGGTCTGAGAACGTACTGAACGAATGAGTTTATTCTTCTTCGAGTTTTCGGGCGAAGTCCAAAATCAGAAGATTATAGATGCCGTCAGCGACAATCAAGCCAATGAAAACCAGCGTTGAGATTGTATTAGCGAAGTTCGGCGGCATGATAAAATACAATGCAATCGCGCCAATAACTGTATACAGAACGAGCGTAAATGCGTTGGTTCTGTTGGAACGTTTGGCGGCAGCCGACTTGAGGAAACCGATTGTAACAATCGGGAAGATCAAAACAGCCAGAACCCAGATCAGCAGTCTGTGCGGCCAGTTGAGATTTCGGAACCTGTCCAGAGACGATTCTGTTACTTCTGCGACGTTTTTCTTTTTCAGCGAAGCGTTATTGCAGACGTTTTCATAGATGATTGATCCGTCCTGACCGATGAGATAATATTTAATCTCGCCGCTGACAATGCCGGCTGCTTTTTCGATATTGGCAACGCCCCAAATAGCCGCATCCGCGCCTCGGGCTTTGGCGTACTTGCCCAGCTTGACGGCTTTGTCTGCGTTGAGATCTTCCGCTTTTGAACTGAGCGGCAAATTGAGCGCGTCGCTGACTTTTTCCAGCGCGCTTTTATCCATAACGTAGACGCCGTCGTTCGCCTGTTTTCGAATCGCTTCTGAAATGTATCCAGACGGGTCGGCGCTGAATCGGGCGATTGCAACGGATGTAACGTCGCCTTTGTGATCGTAAATATCAGAAACAATTGGTTCGGCGGCGGCGTCTACCCAGCGGGCGAAAGTAACATCCAATGTCGGGCGGGCGGGTCCGTATTTCGTCCAGCCTAACGCCGCCAGATATCCGACGGCAACAAGACCTAAAACGGTAAAGAACAAAGAACGACGCTGTCCGAAACCGTTAACATTGACTGTAACAGGATTGTCTGCCATGATTCTGTTTCCTCAATAAAGCGTGTAACGAAATAAACCGTATAACAAATCGTTGATTAAATTGACTCTACTTGCGTTTGACAATTGTCAGACATTCTTTTCCGGTAGAGTCGACGGCTGCATCTTCAAAATAATAGTCCGACGTCTGAACCAGAATCTGGAAAACGTCTTCCACCTGAGAAACGCTCATTTTTAACTCGTTGGCGACGTCGACAGAACGGATGTTGCCAAAACCGCTGTGCTTTGAGCGCTTGTCAACCTCCGCTTTGACGCGGCGAATTCTGGTTGGCTTGTCCCAGACGTATCCCGATTCGGCAAACAGACGCCGATGGTCAGGCGTATCGGCGGAAACCAGCGATTCATTGAATGGAGAGCGGATAACGACTTGTCCGGGAAAAAGAATTTTGCCGTTGCAGGCGTCAACCGCTTCCGTTTGCAATTCAATCAAATAATCGTCAAAGTGAGAATCTGATAATGCGGAATTACTCATTTGTTTCCTTTTGCCAATCGAGGTATTTCTGAACCTGAGCCTTTGTAACGCTTGGCGGCGTGGACTTGAACGAGTCGTTCAGGTCGCTGAACAGCAGCGTCTGCGTCTGTTGGGGGTCGTCAATAAGACGGCTGATGGCTTTCTTTTTGGCGCGTTCGCAGATGCCTTTGATGTCGGCGCCGGAATAGCCCTCAGACTGTCGGGCGAAATCGTCCAGCTTGATATACGGATCCAACGGAACTCCCTTGAGGTTGAGTTTGAAAATCGCCAGTCGGGCGCCTTCGTCCGGAAGCCCAACGTAAATGCGTTTGCCAAATCGCCCAGGACGCAAAACTGCCGGGTCAATGTCCCAAGGGTTGTTAGTTCCACCCAAAAGCAGAAGCGTGTTTTTGCGTTCCTTCAAGCCGTCGGCAAGAATGAGAAAGTCTGTAACAGGACTGACTCTGTCTTCTGCCGAACGCTTTTTCAAAATCGATTCCGCTTCGTCGATGAAAATGACAGAGCATTTGTGCTCGTCCGCCGCTTCAAACAGACGCCGCATGTTCTTTTCGGTTTCGCCGACGTATTTGTCTTTGATTTGCGACCCGCTGACGGAAAAGAACGCCGCGTCCAGTTCTCCGGCAACCGCTTTGGCGATAAACGTTTTTCCTGTGCCCGGAGGGCCGAAAAGCAGAATCCCGCCGCCGGCGGCAATTCCAAACGTTTTGTACAGTTCCGGATGCTTGATCGCGTTGCCGATATCCTCTCGCAAAGCCTGTTTGACATCTTCCAACCCAGCGACGTCGTCCAGCTTGACGTTTGGTTTGTCGCGAACAAGCCATTCTTCGCCCAGACTGGAGCTGTTTTCTGAATCGGATTTCCCGTCCGCTGTAATTGTCGCGGTTTTGCCGATCTGCTTTTTGATGCTTTTAGCCGTGTCGAGCAAACTGTTGGCGTCTTCGACGTAGGCGTCTGAAACCTCGCCGTCCGTTTGACGCGCCAGCTGAAGACCGTATTCCGCCGCCTTGACGGTATGAGCAAACGCCAAGGCAAAGTCACGCTTGTCCAGCGCAGCGACAGCGGCGTCTTCATGCTCTTTCTTTTTGTCTGACAGGAAACTCATTTACTTCTCCGAGGATTCGTTAAGAATGGCGTCCATTTTTGCCTGCACGTCGTTGATTGAGGCTTTGGTTTTGGTTGTAACGTCTTTAGCTCCGCCGATATCCAGCGCGACTTCTCCCTGAAGGGAATTGAACAGCGAGTCAACGTCTGGAATGATGTCGGTTTCTTTGACGGACATGCCGTTAATATTCTTTTCAAAGTTCTTTTCCCACATCCGATCCAGCTCAGCGCCGTCGAGGAGTTTTTCGTCGATGTTGTCCATGGCGTCGGCAATGGCGTCAACGTCGACTGTTACAACCTGGTTAATCGCTTCCATGGCTTCAGCAAAAACGTTATTGACGTCAAGCATTTTCAGACGGGTGAGGTAATTCTGGAACACCCATTTCCGCTTTTCGAGCTGGTAAATCTGGACTTCAATGGCGCGAAACTTTTGCAGGGAGAGCATAGCCGCCGCCTTCTGACCGATTGAAGCCGCTTTTTTGGCGTCGTCCCAAGACTTGAGTTTGTCTTTCGTCAGTTCATTGATTGCCGAATTGACCGTGTCGACAGCGTCTTCCGCTTTGGTAAAGGCGCGGCGCTGACGGCGTCGGAGTTCTTTATCGCGTTCCTGTTTGGTTTTGAACAGATTGCTGAATGATTCACTTATTCCCATTGTGGAATTCTCCTTGAATGTGAGGGGGACATGTAAAGTGTGCGAGTGGAACAGGTTGCCTGAACTATTCTTCCAACTGCTCCGGCTTGGATTCGAGCGGTTTTTCCGTTGTTGTTACCGGGTCGATTTCTTTATGAAGCGCTTTGAGCTGTGCTTCCAGGGCGCTGACTTCTTCGTTTGTGGGCGCTTCGATTTTTTTCGGCGCCTCTGTATGCGGCAGAACCGGTTCCGGCGTCTTTTCAGGCGTAACAGGAGCGGTTTCGCCGTGAAGTTGAGCCAGCTTGGCGTTTAAATCGACAGCTTGTTCTTTTTCTGCTGCTGAATACCCAACTTTTTCCAAACGATTCAGCTCGCGGTCTTGAAGTTGAAGTTCCTTGACGTTGTCTAATAAATCCATTGTCAAAGTTTCCAATTGCTCAGAATCCAGGTCCGATTCAAGAGCTGTTCGATATTCTTTGTATTTGCTGATAACAGTTTGGAGAGAACTGATATTTCTGAAAATCAAATCGCGCATTCCGGACGTTGATTCAAACGTCTTGAAGAGCGAAAGAATCTCCATTTCTGTAATTTCACGAATCTTCCCGGTTTGGGAATCGCGTTCCATTTCTTTGCAGAGAATCTCTTCCTGTGTATCCTCAATAGTTCGTTTGAGGTCTTTGAGTTTGTCTTGTTGGGACTTGAGCTTGTCTTCACACTTTTTGATGTTGGCAGTAATCTCCTGAATCTTTTGGTCGGTTGGATTTTTCCACAGACCCAGCCATTCCATCAGGCGCCGAAAACCTAAAAAAATCGACAACATAACTTCACTTCTCTTTCTTTTGTTGATTTGTTGACGAAAAAAACTCTTTGTTATTAATATTTTACAGCCTGTTTTTAGTTTTTCAATAGGTTTAAACGAATTTCCAGAAAGATTGTAACCAAAAAAACGAAAAATTTTTCAAGAATTACGCAGATAATTCGAGCGCTGTGAAACAATTTATTGTTTACGCAGTCTTGCAATTACTCGATGTTTTCTGTATAATACGGATAATAACTGAATAGAAACGACTGCAGAAACCGCCGATTTTGGCGCGCCCCGTTTCAAATTGCTATTGAATTCAAATTGAAAACGTAACTCCTATGAATAGAAGAACTGCTTTACAACTTGGCGCAATGGTTCCGCTGGCTGTTTTGAACCTGTCCCAGACGTCTGACGCCCAGGGTTGGGGTCAGGTGGGAAAACCTGTGGCGACCGAAGGCTTCGGGACGCCGACGCCTGTTGCGATTGACAACCCGTCTATCGTCTGGCGCGAGGCGAAATGCCAGATGTGCGACCATTGCCAGAAGTCGTGCGGCTCATTGCAGTCGGTTCGCGGCTTTTACGATATCAAAGTTACAAAAAAGCCGATTTGCATTCATTGTGGGCAGTGTACGAATCTGTGCAAGTCCGGCGCCATGACGGAACGGTACGTCTACCCCGGGTTGGGTCGAGCGATCAAGGCGGCGGGGGTAACGTCGGCAATTTCCGTCGCCCCGGCGGTGCGGGTTTCGTTGGGAGAACTTTTTGGCTTCCCGCCTGGAACAAACGTCGAGGGGAAAACGGTTGCTGCGTTGAAAGAGTTGGGGTTCGATTACGTCTTCGATACGACTTTCGGCGCGGATCTGACGGTAGTCGAGGAGGCGAAAGAGTTTATCAAGCGGCTGGAATCGAAAGAGCCGCGGCGGTTCCCGATGTTTACGTCTTGCTGTCCGGGCTGGGTGTCGTTTGCGGAATACTGGTTCCCGGAGTTTCTTCCGTATCTTTCGACGTCGAAAAGCCCGATGCTCATGCAGGGCGCGTTGATTAAGTCCATGTTCGCCAAAGAGATGAAGCTGGAACCGTCTAAAATCGTCTCGGCTCTGGTAGCTCCCTGTACGGCGAAGAAGTACGAAATTACTCGTTCGGAAATGAACGCGGCTGGCAAGCTGGCGGGCAGCGATTCCGTCCGCGACATGGATTGGGCGATTACCGTTCGGGAGCTGGGGCGCTGGATTGACGAGTCGGGGATTGACTTTGAGGACCTGGAACCGGTTCCGTTTGATTCCGTAATGAGCCACGAGACAGACGCCGGTCTGATTTTTGGCGCGACCGGCGGCGTCATGGAGGCGACTCTGCGGACGGCGTACTGGTACATCAACGACAAGCCCGCCCCGCCCCAGCTTCAGGAATTTACCGCCATTCGCGGCATGGACGGCGTCAAGGAAGCGGAAGTTGACCTCGGCAAAGCCGGGAAAATCAAAGTCGCCGCCGTCCATGGCGGGGCGAACGCCCGGGCGCTGCTGACGAAGATTCGCGATGGGGAAGTCAAGTACGATTTCGTCGAAGTCATGATTTGTCCCGGCGGGTGCATTGGCGGCGGCGGTCAACCAATCGTCAAGGGGCGGGAGGCGTTTCAAGCCGTCCGACAAGCCAGAATCAAGGGCCTATACGGCATGATTCGCGGCGACAAACCCCGGCTGGCGCACGAAAACCCGGACGTTCAGCGCGCCTATTCCGAGTTCCTGTCCAAAGACGGCTCTGACCTTAGCGAAAAACTGCTTCATACGAGCGCGTACGTTGACCGATCCGGCGAGCTAGGTTGAGTTGCGAGTTGCGAGTTGCGAGTGCGAGACGGCGCTTGCATCAACTACTGCCTACTGCCTATTGCCTACTGCCTATTGCCTAAGTTCGCCTAACGGCGAATGCGTAATTTCGCTCCCGTTGGTCGCTCCATTACCGCCTTCCATTCATTCCTAACCCCCAGGCTAACATTTATTCACTTCATCCGTAATAACCTATAGAACAACTTGAAATCCAATTGTTTCAGTAAATAATAATGACGCAATTTCCCAGCGATTTACTTCCTTTTTACGATCAGATATATCGATACGCGCTTCGCGTAACGGGGTCTCGCAATGAGGCGGACGACGTAACGCAGGAAGTCTTTTTACGGTATCTCGGTTCAGGGAAATCGTATCAGGGCGACCAGCTTCGCAACTATCTGTATCGAACAGCGAGGAACTACATGATAGATCAGCATAGACGCAGGACGATTCAGGCGAAACTCACGTCCGATGAGAACAGTGAGTCGTCGTTGGCGTACCGAAGTCTGTTTACCCCGCCGGCGTCTCCAGATCAAAGCGTCCAGACGTCTGAACTGCAGGCGATAGTCCGTCGGGAAGTCAATCGGCTTTCGCCCCAAAAACAGGAAATTCTCCATCTGCGGTACGACGAGCAGATGAAGGCGAAAGACATAGCGGAGGTCGTTGGTCTGTCGTACGGAAACGTTCGACGAATACTGTCAGAAACAATCGCTTTCCTTTCAAAGGAATTGGAGGCTTATAAATAATTGAGATAATCCTGCCATGGAAAACAATAATTTAGAAGAACTGCTGGTTTTGTACGCTCTGGGAGAGTTGGAGCCGGATGAGGCGTTGGCTGTCGAGGAGGAACTGCAAAAGCGTCCGGAGTTGGCGGCTGAGGTGGAAAAGGTTCGCCGCGCGGACGGGCTGCTGTCAGACGTCTTTGCTCAGTCGGACAAAGCCGCTCAACAGGAGCTTGCAAAGGAATCCAACAAACCGAAGCTTGCTGATAAGTCGGAAACGTCACACCGTCTGGCGCGTCGATTTGCGTTTACCGCTGCGGCGCTGTCGCTGTTTTTTGTGCTTGGCGCCCTGCTCTACCCGCAATTTGTCAGCAATGACGTACAGGTTGCTATGACGACTCAAGAGACAACAGAGAACAAATCCGTTTCGCTGGATACTGTTACAGAAGGCGTTAAGATGGAAGAACCCGCGCCAGAGGCTGAGGAAATTCCAGTTCTGGAAGAAGCTCAGGAAGGACCGCTGAAATTCGCCTTAAATGCGATGAATGACGCTGACGTTGCGGCAGAAGACGTTGCTGAAGAAGCCGACGAAGCGATTCCTCCGGCTGCTGCCGCTTTCGACGCGGATATGGCAGAAGACGATATGGAAATTCTTCCTGCCGCCCCAGCCTACGCGCCCTTGAATGCGGCTGCGCCTGCGCCGGCGGCTGTCCCGGTTTTAGGAGACGCCAATATTCCAGAAAGCAAAGTTTTTGGAAATGCGGCGGATTTGCCGGAACCGGAGGAAGCTCATGCACAGTATTTTATGAGAAACGCTCTGTATGACATTCCCAGTCAGAAAACCGCCGACGGCATGGCTCCGATTAAAGGAGAGATTCCTCCGATGAAGCAGGAACTTCTTCCAGAGGAATCTTTAGGCGAGATGGCGGTTGATCAAATGAACAAACGGCTAGAAACTCAGCGCGGTGCGAATGCGAGGAAAAAGGCTGCTTTTAAACTGAACCGACAAGACGCTGCCGCTGACGTCGCACCTGCTCTGGATTCTTACGCAATGCTCCGGAAAAGCGTGATGGAAGAGAGCAAACTCCCCAATCCGGAAAGCGTCAATGTTGAACAGTGGCTCAAGTATTTTGGCGTTGCTGAACCTGTAAAAGCGAAAGAACAAGAACGCCAAAACGAAGAAATTGCGAACAAAGACGCTCAATTCATCAAAGCGGTGAATCAATTTGCCGCGGCGCTTTCCAGCCCTGAACCTGTCGACGTCAAGGCGTTTGAGGAGGTTCTGGACTTGCTCAAAGATTCCGTCGGCGACGACCTGAAACGTCAGGAATTCAAGGCTATCGTCGAAAAGACGATTGAGATTAAAAAGAAGATTTCAGAATAACGTCTCTCGTTCCAGTTCCAGCAGAGCCGTTTTGACGTCCAGCCCGAGTGCGAATCCGGTCAGGCGGCTGTTGGAACCGACAACCCGATGACAGGGAATAAAAATCGGGATCGGGTTGGCGTTGCAGGCTTGTCCGACGGCGCGCGCCGCGTTCGGGTTCCCGATTCTTTTTGCGATTTCTCCGTAAGTCGCCGTCTGACCGTAGGGAATCTGTAGCAATTCTTCCCAGACGCGCCGCTGAAATGCCGTCCCTTGCGGACGCAGCGGCAAATCAAACGTCTTTCTTCGCCCGGCAAAATATTCTTCCAACTGCCGCCGCGTTTCTCGTTCCAAAGCGTTTGAAGATGTAACGCCTGATTCAGAAACAACGACGCAGTCGTTAGCTGAGTAGTTCAGTTCAACGACTGCGTTGTCTTTAATAACGATATGCCAGTTTTGCGAGTTCAGGCAACTATCGATCATTTCGTCAGTTCGTCCAGTTCGTCAACCAGGGTGGCGAAGTATTCCATGGCGGAATCGACCGGGGCGGGCGTGGACATGTCAACTCCGGCGCCTTTGAGCAGTTCCAGCGGTTCTTTGCTGCAGCCGCCCTTGAGGAACCCGAGGTAATCGTTGCGTTCCTTAATGCCGCCGTTGAGAACGCGGTTGGAAAGCGCAATCGCCGCCGACATGCCTGTCGCGTACTTGTAGACGTAAAACGCGCGGTAAAAATGCGGGATTCGCAGACATTCCAATTCCAGCAAGTCGTCAACGACGAAGTCCGGACCGAAGTATTTGTCCAGCAAGACGCGGTAGATTTTTCGGAACAGGTCCAGCGTCAGCGATTGCCCTGCTTCGGCGGCGGCGTGAGCGTCGCGTTCAAATTCGGCAAACATGGTTTGACGGAAAATCGTCGCTTTCATGGCGTCAATCTGACGGTTGATCAAGTACGCCTTGAGCTTTTTGTCGTTCCCCGCCTGCGAGAAGAGCAGATGGTGCAAAAGCTGTTCGTTAAACGTGCTGGCGACTTCCGCGACAAAGAGCTCGTAATCGTGATAGGTAAACGGCTGAGTGTGACAGGAATAGTACGAGTGCATGGAGTGTCCGCCCTCGTGAGCAAGCGTAAAAACGTGGTCGAGCACGGATTCCTGATAGTTCATCAAGATGTACGGGAAACCGTCAAACGCGCCGCAGGAGAACGCGCCGGAACTCTTGCCGCGGTTTTCGTACTTGTCGCACCAGCGTTCCGTCGTCAAGCCGCGGGTGATAATCGAAACGTACTCGTCGCCCAGCGGCGCAACCGCCTGAGAAACCAGGTCAACCGCCTGTTCCCACGTGCGGTGAACGTCCAAACCCTGAACGATTGGCACGTACGTGTCGTACATGTGCAAGTCCGGCAATTTCATCGCCCGCTGACGGATAGCGTAGTATTTGTACAGCGTCGGCAGATGTCGGTTGATGGACTCGACCAGAGAGTCAAAAACGGAGACGGGAATGAACTCGTCAAACAGAGCCATCTCTCTGGCGGACGGGAATTTCCGAACCTGAGCGTAGTAGACGTCTTTTTGGATCGACGCTTCCAGCGTCGCGGCAACCGTATGAGCGTGATCTTCAAAGGTCTTGTAGTACTGCTCAAACGCCTGCTTTCTGACGGCTCGCTTGGGTCCGTGTAACAGCGCGCTGAACGTGGCGTGAGACAGCTCAATCTTTTGCCCCTGATGATCTTTAATAACGCCGAAACGCATGTCGACGTCGGTCAGCTGGTCGAAGATTTTACTGGCGCTGCCCGCCATTTCGCCCTGCATTGCAAGAAGCTTTTCTTCTGACTGGGAAAGCGTATGGGGCTTGTATCGCCAAATGCGGTTGAGAGCCAAGGCGTACTTTTTGAGTTTGGGATCAGCGACAATCGCCTTGAACTTTGCCGCGGAGAGCGACAGAATTTCCGGCTCGATAAAGCTGGTCGTAGCGCTTGCCTTGACTGCTGCGGAAATGAACCGTCCCTGACGATCCATCGCAGCGCCGTCGCCGGCGTCCTGAGCCGTTTTTAAGAACGCGTAGTTTCCCAACCGTTCACCCATGCGATTGATCTTGTCCAGGAACTTGTACAAGTCCAAAATCGCGTCGACTGTGGAAAGCGTTCCCTTGAACGATTCGACCTTTGAAATCTGTTTTTGATACTTTTTGAACTCCTGTTCCCAGGCGTCGTCTGACGCGAACAGAGAAGTCAAATCCCATGTATCTTCCGGTTTAACGTCTTTGCGTTCCGGCAACTGTTTTACGTCCATTGTGTCCTTTCTTTTGCCTAAATTATTTCTCTGGTAAAATATCTAACTCTTTGGGAATTGGATTGTTTTTACATCTATCGAGAATTTTCTGATGACAAACTTCAACGGGTTCGTCAGTAGAATGTTCTTGTTTCCACTGCGTATAATCGAACGGTTCCGTTTGAATTGCTTCTGTTTCAACCATTCCCTACTCCCTATTGCCTACTGCCTACTGCCTACTGCCTACTGCCTCACTTAACGTTCCTCTTATTCTTCGGCTTGATTCTCTTTGAAAGAGTCATCCAGTCTTTGGACAGCGGGGTAAACTGACGGTTGTTTCTCACGCGTTGAGCGGAGCCGGACAGCGGAGCGCCGTCGGCGCTGATCGGTTTAACGCGCTGTACAACGCGGAGGAATTTGAACTTGAGCTGCGGTCCTTCAGACGTGTATTCGACGCCTTCCAGCCGCAACGCGAGTTTGTCGCCCAGTCGGAAGCAGTTTTCCGCTTTGTATCCGGTGAAGGTCTGGAGAGCTTCTTCAAAGTAGTATTCGTCGTCCGGCAAGTCGTTGGATGTCAGCAGGCTTTCAAATGGCATTTCCGTTCCCTGAACGAAAATGCCTGTCTTGGCGACGCCTGAAATGACGGCTGTCATTTCTTTGCCGATTTGCGTTTCCATGTATTTGGCGATTTTCAGTGCGACAAGGTCGCGTTCAGCGTCTTCCGCCCGCTGTTCAGTGTCGGTGAGATGTTCTGCCAGGAAGCCGATTTCGTCCAGATGACGGTTGGGCTTCGTTCCGGTGATAATCGCCTGTAACAGACGGTGAACGGTTAAATCTGAATAGCGTCTGATGGGCGACGTAAAGTGACAGTAGCACGACGACGCCAGAGCAAAATGTCCTTCCTGAGCGGGCGAGTATTCCGCTCTCTGCATGGCGCGCAGAGCCGCCTGATGAACCGGGTATTCATAAGCGGTTCCCGCCGTCTTTTGCAGAACGTCCTGAATGCGGTACTGGACTTTCCCGTCGATTTCATGAATTCCCAACTCCGAAACAAAGCTGTCGAATCGAGCCACCTTTTTGGGAATCGGCGGAAGGTGAATTCGCCGAATAAACGTCTCGCCCTTCTGAGTGAGGAATTCCGCGACTGCTTCGTTGGCGGAGACCATGAACTCTTCAATCAGACTGTGACTTTCCGTCGTAACTTCTTTCTTGACGCCGGTAATCTCGCCTTTGGCGTTGTACAGAATTTTAGCTTCCGGCAGATTGAGGTGCAAGCAGCCCTTTTCGTCACGGCGGCGGCGAAGCGTCAGCGCCAGCGAACGCAGGTCGCTCAGCAGCGCCTTGGTTTGACTGGCGATGTTCGCGTTACCTGTATTGAAATACTGATCCACCTGTTCGTAGGTCAGGCGTTCCGCAGAGCGAATCACCGTATTTTTAATCTCGACGTTGGTGCGAATGCCGTCTGACGCATATTCCATGAAAACGGACTTGCAGAAACGGTTTTGGTTGGGCTGCAGAGACGCCATCGAGTTGCAAATCTGTTCCGGCAGCATCGGCAGGACGCGGTCTGGCAGATAGACGCTGTTGCCGCGCATGCGCGCTTCCTGATCCAGAATGGAACCCTCGTCGACAAAGTACGACACGTCTGCAATGTGAACGCCCAAAATTACGGAGCCGTTCGAGAGACGTTCCAGAGAAATCGCGTCGTCGAAATCCTGAGCGTCTTCCGGGTCAATCGTGATGATGTACGCCCTGTTGGTCAGGTCGGTTCGATTGACTGGAATCGTTTCCGGGTACCGATTAATGATTTGTCTCGTGTATGAGAGAACCTCTTCCGGGAACTTGTAGGGCAGCTCGTACCGACGAATGACCGACATCGTATCGACTTCCGGGACGCCGCGAGGACCGAGAATTTCCGTAATGACGCCTTCGCCCTGACGTTCGCCTTCGGGGAACCGAACCATCTCGATAACGACTTTTGTATTTTCTTCGATGTTTTTACTGCGGGCGTCGCCGACCCAAATTGGTTTGTCGAACAGACCGCCGTCTACTTCAACGTATCCGGACGCGCCGATGAACTTGAACGTGCCGACGAAGTTTTTCGTTTGTCGTTCCAGAACGTCGACAATGCGGCCGATTCGCTGTCCCTTTCTGTTCAGACGTCCGCCTTCCAAAACGACGGAAACAGTGTCTCTGTCAGAGGCGTTGAGAACGTCGTCGCCCTTGATGGAAATCTCGTTTTGCTTGGTCTTGTCTAACCCCGGCTGACGAACGATGCCGCGTCCGGGACCTTTTCGGAAATAGACGCCGGTAATCGTCTTCTCGGATTTGTCAACCTTGACCTGTTGTTCCGCCGCCCGGATTCTGTGTCCGCTGCCGTAACGCAGAACGCCTTCGGAAATCATGTCCTTTAACAGCCGCTTAACGGCGTCCAAATCGTGTTTGGCAAATCCGATCTGCTGCGCCAGACGTGACGCTTTGACCGGGGTGTAATTAATTTTTCTGACGTGATTGAGAATCGCTTCGCGGGCGTCCTGTTTGTTAATTGTCATGATTTTGGGAGTTTGTAAATATCGATGTTTTGAAATCAAAAAAATTATATGTTTCATATATACAGATTTTACACGATTCATCAAACAAATACAATAGCGAATTTCAGATATTTTACTGGAAAGAGAATATTTCGTTCAAATTTTCAGAAGTGTCGTTCCTGGCGAGCGGGGACGCTGAATCTCGACTGGGTATAAAAACAACGTCAGCGCAGACAATAACGTCTACGCTGGCGTTTTTCAAAAAAGGAGTTTTGGAATGAAAAAATGGATTTTAGTTGAAGTAGCTCAACAGCCAGTCCATCAGATTGCTGTTAATCTGATACGTTCCCTGCCAGCTCCACATGTTGCGAATCAGGTCGACAGACATGATAAGCGTCATGGTCAGCATGACAACGCAAAGGAACAGACCAATAACGTTGAGAATCGTGTACGGTTTGTCTTTCTTTCCGACTTCTCGGGCGACTTCGATAAGCTCCGGAGTTACGTCTGGCGGAAGAACGCCGCCGTACAAGCCAGGTTCGCCAGCCGGAACGGAAGAGTCAATGCCCATGTCGACGCCGTCAGCCGCGCCTTCAATCGCGCCGGGACCAACGCCCATAAGCGGGTCGCTGAAGTCGCTGCTGTTTTCTGACAGGGCGATAACCTGAGAACCCGTTTCGGATTCGTCTTCGACGTCGTCCGGCGTGGTGGTCAGCGTGAATTCGTTGCCTTCCTCCGGGAGAGACGCGCTGGACGCGCCTTCGATAATGGAAAGACTGTCGTCGTCCAGAACGAGGTCGTCCAAATTGACGTTGAGCGAATCGGAATTCATGGCAACGCTGCCGGCGTCGAGCGCGCCGCTGAGTTCGTTGTCGTCAAGAGAGATGCCGCTGTCGCCTTCCGGTTTGTAGAGGTTGATGCCGCTGCTTTCCCCGTTGAGCGTAACGTCGCTCATAACGTCGGATTCTCCCAAAACGAGGTCGTCTTCGCCGATGTCCAAAACGTTTCCCGCATCCTGAGAAATGCCGGAAGACGAGTCCGAATCGAGCGTGGAGTTGATGTCCAGCGCAGAGGCGTTCATGACGTCTGAGGCTTCCGAAGCGGAGTCTAAAGACAGCCCGCTGTCGCCAGCCAGAGCGTAGTCTTCATCGTAGGCCTGTTCCTGAACCGGGTGAAGAAGCTTTTCGACGTCCGGTCCTTTGAATTTCCATGAATTACCGTCTCGCATGCCGTAGATTTTGCCCTGCATGCGCATATCGTTGATTTCTGCCGGCGTTTTGCCCATCAGCTGAGCGACTTCGTCAATCGTATATAACCTGTTTTCCATAACTGAACCTTAAATTGAGTTGAGCTATAAATTTTGCCTTCGAGAATGTCATTGGGATTCCAGCAACTGGCGAATCTCGCGAGGCAACGGTTTTTGCGTATTTAAATTCTCTATTTGCATGTCGTAGGTCAGTTTGCGAACGGCGCACACTTTAATTGCCCCGCTGGCAAGATCGACCTGATAAACAGCCATTACTTTTTTTGTGGAATCGATTACGGTAATTTGCTGATATTTGTTCTCGACGGTTTCGGAAAAGCCGAACCATTCGCCTGCCGTGGTTACGATTCCGGAACTGGATATATTTTCCGCCGCATTGTTGTTCTGAAAGCAAAACAACGCTGCGATTATCAAAGCCACCGGCAGAAGCCACAGCAGATTTTTACTATACATATTAAAAAATAAATAAAAGGAATTAACAAATTCTGCTTTTGCTTATATACATTCCTTTTATTATTTTAAACACTTTTTCGAAAAAAATCAAGATTTTTATTTCGAAATCTCTGGATTTTTTTGAAAAAAGTTGGTTGTCGGCGGTAAAGACGACTTGAGGCGTTTTCGTCCTTACCGCTTTGAGTTTAAAACTTACCGCTATTATTTATAACTCATACATTGAAATTGTGAATTAAAAAATAGGAAAATTTTGAAGATTTTCTTTTAAATCAACTTTTTCAGACGTGAAAACCCGCATTTTGCTATTTACTAAACATCTAAAATCGGTTAAAGTGTTGTGAAAAATCGCTATATATGACAAAGTCGTTAAATCCGTTATAAGCGGGCAAGTCAATTATGTACGAGGTTTCCAGAGAATTTGAGTTTAGTTATACGCATCGGCTTTGGCGTTACGACGGCAAGTGCGGCAACCTGCATGGGCACAACGGCGTCGTTCGCGTTACGCTGGCGCAGGAGTCGCTCGACGAGTCCGGCTTGAGCGTCGATTTCCATCAGATGAAGCATACCATCGAAAGCTGGGTCGAGGAGAATTGGGATCACAAAACGATTCTCAACAGCGCAGACCCCCTGCTGCCGATTCTGGTCAAGGCTGGCGTGGACTGCGTGAGCGTCGATTCCAATCCGACGTCCGAGCGCTTCGCCACGCTGATTTATAATCAGGCTCAGAAGATGGGCTTGCCCGTCAAGAGCGTTGACTTTTGGGAGACGTCCAAGTGCATGGCGCGGTACTGTCCAAATAAAAAAAGAAGCCGCTAGCTGTTAGCCGCTAGTTATTAGCTTGTGCGTTTGTGGTTCTCATTTTTTAACGGTTAACGTTAGAAATGGGATAAATAAGCTAGAAACTAGGGGCTAGAAGCTAGTAGCTAATAGTAAAAAAGCGCAGTCCGATGAGAACTGCTTATCGGACTGCTTCCCCCCCGGGAACGAGGCTTTATTTTGAATGAGGGGATTGGGTATCTCCCTGAAAAAGTTTTATTAGATTTAAATCGACTTTAAATTTAATTGACTTTTGTCCGTTCCCGGGTTTTTATTGAATTTTTTTGACTGAATTGCGTTTTAATCGTAAAGTTTAACGGTTAGAAGGAATAATCCAAATGGCATTGATAAAGTTTTTCGCCTCCGTGATGAAATCGCCTCTGCTGTGGGGGTGTACAACCTGTGCAATTTTTTATACGCTGCTTCATAAAGGCGTGATAAACAACGACTTGATAGTTCGCTATTTCGCCGGGCACCCGGTTGAGTACTTTGAGGCGATTCTGTTTTTCGTGGGACTGTCCGCGTTGATAATCAAGGGCTTTGACGTCATGCGTCAGCGCGGATTCACGTCGAAAGGGCTTTTTGGCGCGGTCAGCAAACCGGTTCCGCCCCTGGCGGCAACGCCGATGCTCAATCAGCTTGACACCCTGTCCTCGTCCAAGCAGAATTCGTACCTGATTGGTCGGTTCCGCTCTGCGTTAAGCTACGTCAGCCGCAACGGCTCTGCCGAGGGTTTGGAAGACGAACTGAAATACCTGTCGGACATGGACTCTGCCGCAATGCATCAGAGTTACGCGCTGTCCCGAATTATCGTTTGGGCGATTCCAATTTTGGGATTCCTCGGCACCGTTATCGGGATTACCGTCGCGATGGGCGAGTTGGGCGTGAGCGTTGACGGCGGCGATTCGCTGAAGAAAATGCTTGCCGGGTTGAGCGTCGCGTTCGATACGACCGCGCTGGCGTTGGCGCTGTCGATGGTTTTGATGTTTACTCAGTATATTATCGAGAGACGGGAGAACGACTTGATTTCCACCGTTGATAAAATCGCCAGCCGCGAGTTGGCGGGTCGCTTCGAGGTCATTCCCAACACGCCGGACGGCGAACTGACGTCGCTGCGCCGCATGTTGGAAAACATGGTTGAGTCTGTAAAAGAGATGATAGCTCATCAGTCGGCGATTTGGCAGGAGGCGTTCAGCGTCGCGGACTCTCAATGGCAAAACCGGCTCGAACAAACCGGCGACGCCCTTCGGAGAAATCTGGCGGCGGCTCTCAACGACGTCCTTGCCGACTCCATCTCTCGCTCTATGGATCAGACGATGTCCCAGCAAAATCAGGCGTTCCTGTCCGGTTTGGCGCAGATTCAGGATCAGACGGTGGACAAGATGAAACAGTCTGCTGAAGGGTTTACCGATTCCGTTTCCGCTCTGGCGTCCGCGCAAAAAGAGATCGCTCTCCAGACGGCGCAGCTGTCTCAAATGAACGCTGTTACAGAAAATGTTACAGAACTCCAAAAGACGATGAGCCAGAATTTGAACGTCCTGGCGGGCGCGCGCAGCTTTGAAAACGCCGCCGTCAACTTGGCAGCCGCTGTAGAAATGTTGGCGTCCAGAATGAACCCGTCGTCAGAAACCGTTCGAATCAAAGACGCCGCGTAAAATAGTGGTAAGTATTAAGTGGTAAGTGGTAAGGACGCAAGCGTTATACTAACTTACCACTTACCACTAACCACTTACCACTTATTCCCTATCCCCTGCCCTCCCAGATGTCCTTCACTTCCTCCCGCCGAAACTCGTCAGCCAAAGGAAATCCGGTATCGCTGTTTCCTTTTTTGGCGGTCTTGCTGTGTACGATGGGATCGCTGTTGGGCGTTTTGCTTATCATGGCGGACTTGGCAAAGCATGAACGTCAGGAGGCGTTAAACGAACAGCAGGAACTCGCCCAAAAGGAAGAGGAAACCGCTGTTACAGAGGACGAAGAAAAGCCGGACTACGAGCAGCTTCTGGCTCAAATCGAGGAAAAGAAAAAGCGGATTCGGGATATTCAGGAACAGCTCAATTCCCGGCTGACGGCGTCGCGTTTGGCGTTGAGCGGGATCGAAACCGAGCTGGGCGATTTGCGAACGCAGGTCGAACTGCTCCGCAACGACGCTCTAAAGCTCGGCGGTCAGCTGGAAGCTCTCGATACGGAAT
Source organism: Thermoguttaceae bacterium (assembly GCA_017557195.1). GTDB lineage: Bacteria > Planctomycetota > Planctomycetia > Pirellulales > Thermoguttaceae > RUG11551. Next base: position 47,758 of record JAFZAL010000163.1, read on the forward strand.
TCCTCAAAGAACAGCTTGCTGCAATGGAATCGGATCTCGCCGACAAGAAGAAGGAACTGGAAGGGCTTCGAGAGAAAAACCGTGACACTAAGCCCGGTCTGGCGGTCATTCCGCATAAAGGTCAGTACAATACAAACCGATACCCGATTTACGTCGTCTGCACGTCGCACGGCGTTCTTCTTCAGCCGGAGGGAATCTATCTCACCGCCAGCGACTTCGCCTGTAATTTGTCGCTGGGATCTCCGCTGGAAGCCGCCATGCGCGCCAAGCGGGAATATCTGCTCAAGCAAAACGCCTTTGACCCGGTTCAGGACGGGGAGCCGTACCCGCTGATTCTGGTTCGTCCGGACGGGATTGAATACTACTACGCAGCTCGAATGGCGATTTCCGCTTTCGGCGACGATTTCGGATACAAGCTCATCGGCGAAAAACAGGCGGACGAACTGGTCTATCCGCCGGAAGATTCCGAGATGACAGCCGCCATTCAGGAAGCGGTCGACAGAGCGCGAATCAACATGCGGGAAATGGCGAAGATGGCGCCCGCGATGGAAGGATCCGCCAACGGTCCGGTCGCGTACCGTGTCAACGGCGCCGGCGCGCGAGAAGCCGTCAGTCTGGACGGTTCCAGCCGCGTGGCGGAAGTGTTGCGTAACAGCCGATCCAGCGGAAATCCTGGCGTCGGCTCTGGCGGCGTCCCCGACGGAGCGCCCGGCGCAGCGTCCGCCGTCAATTCCGGACCCTACGGAACCGGATACAATTATTCTGGAAACGGTACGCCCGGCAACCCCGGCAGTCCTTCAATTGTCATGGGAACGCCTGACGTTGGCGGAAATGGCATGGGCGGAAATGGCATTGGCGGCGGAAATGGATTAAACTCGCAACTCGCAACAGGTGGCGGCGCTCCCGGTTCTCCCGGATTCGTTTCCTCCGGTCAGCAGGACGCAGAGGGCTTTTCTTCTGCTGGCTTGGGAGGACTGGGCGCCGGACAGTATAATCCAAACGCGGCTGGACGTCCAGGAACCGGCTCGAACGGCGTGTATCTGCCGCTGGAAACCGCGCAGAACGAGACGGCAAAATCCGTGTCGAACAGCGTCTTTGGCGGTCTGACGGAAGCGGAAAATATCGACCCGTCCAGCAACGCCTTGGGATCGAACCCGCTCCTGACAGGAACCGGCAGGAACTCTTCCGACCCCGTTGCCGTGAAAAGCGTAACAGCCCGGGCGGCGGGATCCGGTCAGAAAGTCGGTCAAAACGGTCAGGCGGGTCAGCAGTCGGATATAAAATACAATCCGCTGATGGAACCGCCGCCGGAAGTTCCCCCAATCCCGGGACAGCAAGATTCTCGCAACTCGCAGCTTGCAACTCGCAACTCTGCCAGCCCTGTTACAGGGCAGATGGGAATGGCGTATACGGACAGTTCCGGAAAGCCGCAGGTTGCGGCGAAAGTCAACGTTGACCCGGCGGAATTTGTGAAGAAGGACAACGAACACGACAAACATCAGCGCAGTTTGGCGCAGCGGTTAGGTCCCAACTGGGCGGTTCCGGAAATCAAAGCCAAGGCTCTTTCCATTTCCCGCGCCGTTCGCGTGGACGTCGAGCCGGACTGCTTTGTCGTCTATCCCGCCATGACGTCGGAAAAACCGATTCGGCTGCCGATTTACGGCGAGGTTTCAGACGCAGTTGTCGAAGGACTGATCCGAACCGTTCGCGGTCAGACGTCGGCGTGGGGCGACCCCGGCACGAATTCCTACTGGAAACCGTATTTGAAACTGTCCACAAAACCCGGCGCCGAACCCCGCGTTAAAGAACTCCGTTCCGCTCTGACAGACAGCGGAATTGAGATTGAAGAGGCAACAAATGGAAGGCGGTAATGGAGCGACCAACGGGAGCGGAATTACGCATTCGCCGTCAGGCGAACCTAATGCAAGGCAATAGACGTTAATGGAGCGCCCGTAAAGCCTCACGCGAAGTTCGCAAAGTTCGCAAAGTTTTAAAAAAGATTACTTAGCGTACTTGGCGTGATGTCATTAAAAACTCCTAACTTACAGATATATGTACAGAAATAAACCTAATAACGAAGACGAATCACTCGGCGCAGGGCAGGACTCCTTCCTTGACGTCGTGGCGAATATTGTCGGTATTTTGATTATTCTCACCGCGGTGGTTGGCGCTCGAGTTCAGCATGTAATCGCTCATCCGGTTACTGTCGAGGAACAGAGCGTTACAGAAGACAAGTCGGCAGAGGTCGACTCGCAACTCGCAACTCGCAACTCGCAACTCGAAAAGCAGGTGGAACAGTCGGCGTCGGAAGCGGCGTCGATGGAAGCTCACGCGTTGGAAACGCAAAAGACGATTGCTCTGGTTGAAGCGCAGGCGCAGGCGTTGAATCAGACTCGGGCGGAAATCGCTCAGGCGACCGAGGAGGCGAAAAAGGAAATCGAATCCAAACGCGAAAAGCTCTCGGAGGCGGAAAAGGAGAAGTTCGATTTACAGCAGAAAATAGCGCAAAAGTCGACTGAGGTTCAGGAACTGGAAAAGAGCATCGGGTACGAGATGTCGCAGAAAAAGCCGGACGTGAAAAAGCTCGAATGTTACCCGACCGCCATCAGCAAACAGGTGGATAAAAGCGAGGTCTGGATTCAGGTCAAAAAAGGGCGCGTTGCCTGTATCCCGTCGGAAAAGCTGATAGAATCGTTCAAACAGGTTGTCATGTCGCCGGGCAATACCAAGACGATGTGGGACGGGGGAAAAGTAACCGCGACCGTCGGCCCGTTCGACGGCTTTTTCCTGGAGGGCGCTGCGTGGAAGGAGAATACCAACGCGTCTGTCGACGTCCGGTTTATTCCGGTTTCTGAAGAAGTGGGCGAGACGGTCGACGAGGCGATGGAAAGCATGGAATCTTCGTTCCAGAAACTGCTTCGGAAGAACAATCCCGCCACGACGGTTATAACCGTCTGGGTTTACGAAGACAGCTTCGTCCAGTTCCAGGAGATTGAGAAATATCTGTACGATTCCGGATACCGCGTCGCCGCCCGACCGTTACCCAACGGCGTTCCGATCGGCGCCGGCCCCAACGGCTCGCGTTCCGCGGCGCAATAGGCGTCACGCTAAATGGAAGGCGGTAATGAAGCGAGTGAAACGAGCGGAATTACGCAGTTCGCCGAAGGCGAACCAATCTATATTATCGCAGATTATGCTTGCCTAACAGTGAATAACCTCACGCAAAGTACGCAAAGGACGCGAAGTGATCTTTTTTAAAATACTTTGCGAACTTCGCGAACTTGGCGTGAGCCTTTAACAAAGGAAAATAACCTCACGCAAAGTACGCAAAGGACGCGAAGTGATCTTTTTTTAAAACTTTGCGAACTTCGCGAACTTGGCGTGAGCCTTTAACAAAGGAAAATAACCACACGCAAAGTGCGCAAAGGACGCGAAGTGATCTTTTTTAAAACTTTGCGAACTTCGCGAACTTGGCGTGAGCCTTTAACGGGCGATTCATAACCGCCGTTCTTTGCGTGTACTCTTTAGCGCCCTATTGTACCGAACCGGGATTGGCGCTATAATTCAAGAAAACAAGATAAGAGATCTTCGTTTGTTCTCACGTATCCGCGCAAAAGGAGATGTTATGCAAAAGACAAATATTGTAAAATACGTTTTTATCGCATTAACCGTAATCGTCGTTTGCTTTTTAACATTGACGCTAATCGTTCGATTTTATAAAACTCCTCTAGGCGATACTCTCTTGGATTATGCTATTTATAATGACTCTTTAATACAGGTTAAATGTCTGGTTGCCTTGGGCGCGGACGTCAAAGCAAAAAACAAAGACGGATATAACGCCTTGCATTATGCCGCTATAAATAGAAACAGTTCTTTAGAAATAGTTCAATGGCTGTCTGAATATGGATTGGACGTCCATGAAAGAGTCTACGATGGAGGAACAACCTTGCATTTAGCCGTTGCCAGCTATAATCTGGCGCTTGCTGAATGGCTGGTTAAACAGGGATTGGACGTCAACGCAAAAAATGACAAAGGCGTAACCGTTTTGCATACTGCCGTCCATGGCGGCGATTTGAAGGTTGTTCAATGGCTTGTTGAACAGGGAGCGGATATCAACGCAAAAGACATGTGGGGAAGAACTGTTTTACATTTGGCTGCCTTTAGCGATTCTGTCGAGGTTATTAAATGGCTTGTTGAACAGGGGTTGGACGTCAATGCAAAAGACAACGATGGAAAGACGCCTTTGGATATGGTTTGTCGACGCAATAATGCTGTAATTCAATGGCTCCGAGAGCATGGCGCGAAAGAGTCGGAAGAGTAGTCCAAAGAGGCTGCTAAAAACCGCTTCCGTTGGACTCTGCAAATAACCCCGAAGGGGTTGCATTTCTATAACCGGCGGTTTTCAACCACCGGGGAAAGAAAACTCAATAAAACAAAAAATCGACAAATACCCTTTTTCTTCCCCCCCGCGCCAACGGCGCGGGGGGGAAGAAAAAGAGACTGACTCGATTAGGAGGGAGCGTAGAGGGCTGCGCCGCCCGTAGACTAAAGTCGACGGTTATAGAAATGGCGTCCCCTCCGGGACGCGACTCTGGTTCTCATCTTGTCTGTTTTACATGAATATTTTCGCGCGCCCAAAATTCGAAAAAAAACTTGCCCGTCCCCTTGTACAAAATCTCATTTGGGGGTATAATTATATTAATTATATAGTTACGAGTAGCGAGTTGCGAGTTGCGAGAAAGCAACGAGCAACATAATCAACTCCTCACTCCTCCCTCCTAACTCCTAACTAAATTAACCTCGGATTTACACAAATGAAACGACTACTATATACTACTATCGCGTTGGCGCTGTTGGTTTGGCTTGGTTCCACAGGCTTGGCTCAGGAAGCGGAGCAGAAACCGGATCAGGCGGCGGAAACGGCTCAGCCGGCTCAGCCGACTCAACCGAAGGCTTCGGAAGATCCGTCGCTGGAAGAGAAACAGCGCATCGTTCACGACCAGTGGAAGCGGCTGGAAGAGATTCTCCTTCGCATGTCGGAAACGACGGCTTTGACCGACCCCGACAGAGCGGAGTTGATTAAAAAGGTCATCGCTCAGGGCAAGCAGAAGATGATCGACCCGCAGTTCCAGACGCTGACCGATCTGCTCAAAGACGGCGAAATCAGCCGCGCTCTGGACAACCAAAAGGATCTCCGCGCCGACCTCAACGACCTGCTCAAGGTTCTGGAAACGGAAAACCGCATGCGCCGCGTCAAGTCGGAAAAAGAGCGCATCAAGGGGTACATCAAGGATCTGGAAAAGCTCATTGCCGGTCAGAGGAACTTGCAGAATCAAACCATGAACTCGGACGACGTCCAAAAGTTATCCGGTCAGCAAACCAAACTGTCCGAGATGGCGGAATCCCTCAAACAGAAAATGGACGCCGACGAAAAAGCCGGTCAGCCGCAAGACTCCCAGAA
>JAFZAL010000164.1 GCA_017557195.1 Thermoguttaceae bacterium
CCGACGGCGATATCGACGCCCTCTGACAAGAGCGCGGTTTGTTTTGCCAGCGGGGCGCCGCCGTAAAACGCAGCAATCGCCAAGCCGGTGTACTTGCCCAGCCGCAGAATTTCGTCTCTGACCTGAACTGCCAGCTCGCGCGTCGGGACAAGAATCAAAGCGCGAGGCGAGAACATCGTTTCGTCAAATTCCAGCTTTTGCAGAATCGGGAGCGAGAACGCCGCGGTCTTGCCGGTTCCGGTTTGCGCCTGACCCATCACGTCGCGCCCGGTTCCCGCCAGAGGAATCACCCCCATCTGAATCGGCGTCGGCTCCAGGTAGTCAAACTTGTTGAGCGCCCGCATGATCTCCGGTTTTAAGTTGAACTGCGAGAACTTGTTGTTCGACCAGTCCTGAGCGCTTTCCGGCTCTGCGTCGTCTGGATACTCTTTCGGCGCCGGCGACTCCTTTTCAGCCTGCGCCTTGACAGCCATCTTTTTCACAGCTTTCTTTTCCGGCGCGGCTTTTCGAGGCTCGACGGTCTTCTGTCCAGACGTTTTGACGGCTTTCTTTCCAGACGTAGTTTCCCCGTCAGGAGACGCATTCTCCTGTTTTGCTTTCTTTTTAGACGGAGCGGGCTTTGCCTTGTCAGACGCTTTCGGCTTGCTTTCCAATACAGAATCCTGCGCCGAGACAGCAGGCGTTTCCTTGGAGATTGAGACTTTCGGACTGGCTTTTTTCCGCTCGACCGGTTCAGAGCTTTCAATCAGGGGCTGATACTTTTTGTATCGCCCCTGACTGACCTGGTTCATGTCGAATAATTCGACAGGGTCTTCATTTGACGCATCTTCTCTATCTTCATTCAAAACGGCTTTTTTTTTACCGTTTTGAGCGGTTAAAACGTCCTTTTCCTTTCGAAAAGTCGTTTTTTTTTCCGCAGAGTTTTTGTCAGCGGAATCGGTCGAATCGAAATCAGACGCAGTTTTTGGCTCAGAGGGTTCCTTCGGCGCTGGCGTAACGCGAGGGCGTTTTCCCAGACCGAGTTCCTGTTTAAGCTCTTCGCGGAGTTCTTCCTGAAGCTCCTGACGAAGCTCTTCGAGAAGCTCCTGCTTGATTTTCCGCTTGATTTCCGCCAGAAGATTGAACGTGTCGGACGTCGGCTCCGGTTCAACAGTCGCTTTTTTTACGGGCGCGGCTGCCTTGACGGGCGCGGCTTTGACCGGGGCTTTTTTAGCCGGTTCTTCTTTGTCTTTGCGGTTGTTCTGACGCGCTTTTTGATCTCCAGCCGGCTTTTCGTCACGGGGCTTTTCGCCGCCTTTTTTGTCACGCTTGTCGTTGGAGGCGCGTTCGTTTTCCCGATTGCGTTTGCTGCGATTTTTCCCTCGAGACGGGCGGTCGGCAACGGTTTGCTGCATGTCTTCGGAATCGAAGTCAAACAGACTGTCCAGACCGTCGTCTTCGTCCTCGTCGTCGGTCATGTATCCCACCGGGGGCGGGGGAACGTCCGGACGCTTGGCGTCTCGGATAGATGGATTGTATCGCGGAACAGGCGACGGAATCGGGGACTCTTTTGTCGGCTTGGGACGTCGAGTCGTCGTTTTGATAATCGGTTCGTCTTCCTTCAGTTCCGATTTTTTAGCCGCGCGGTTTTTACGCGCTTGTGAATTGCGAGACTTTGCGTCGTCGCGCTTGGAATCGTTTCCTGAACGATTCTGGTTTTCGTTTGGACTCATTTGTAAACAATTATTTTAGTTGTGAGCAGAGAAAATCGGACTGCAAGTTACTTGCCGTTCTCCGCTCCCATAACCCAGTCGTACAGGGCTAAATACTGCCTGGCGAAATCGTGCGTCGACGCGCCCTGCGGACTCTTGAAAAACGAGGAGAGGAAATCCAGCCGCCCTGTCTGTCCTCTGCGGCGGGCTGTAAGCGCCAAACGCGATAAATCCAGTACCAACGGAGCCGCTAAAATCGAATCGCAGCCCTCCCACGTAAACTGGAGCGCCATTGGCGTGCCTAAAAATCCCTGGAAATGAATGTGATCCCAGGCGGTTTTCCAATCTCCTAAACTGTTAATTCTCTCGATGGTTACCAGCGTTTGCGGGCGATATCCCAGGATTTCTCCCAGAAGCCGGTCTTTGCTGGCGACTTTAGCTGACTTATTAGCGGGATCGTCTAAAACGACAGCGTCGAGATTGCCGAAAATATTGTGTCCGACCCAGCTCATGACGTTGAAGTTCCGGTTGCGGAACATCGGGGCGAGAACGCTTTTCATGAGCGTTTCCCCCGTCTTGCCGTCGAATCCCATGTACGCGGAACCGTACTGTTCGCTCCACAGGTCTCCCAACGGAATGGGAACGCCGGTGGACGGCGTAAAGTTGATAAACGTCCAGCCATTTTTCATGGCGGCGTATCCGTACAGCGAGCTTGCCGGAAGAGAGGATTCAGAGGACTGAGAGCATTTTTTATTTAACGCTTTATCCCATAAGGAGTTGAGCTTTTTGCCGTCGTTGCCGCCCTTTTCCAGAATGGATTGCACAGCCGCGTTGACCGGCTCTGTTGACGAAACGTTGACAACAATCAGGGAAGAAAGCCCGTTTTGATCGACAAAGGCTTTCATTTGACTTTCAAGACGAGCAACGGTTTCAGCGGGCGCGTCTTCCGTTGGAAGATCCATATCCGCCAAAGACGCGATGCATTTCCCGCTGCCGCGAATCGTGCCGGGGACAAGTCGGGAATCGATAGCCGCCAGGTCGCGTTTGCACGCCTGAATCAGGTCAGAACGAATTGCCGGATGAATCCCCCCCAAAGTCGCTACTGTGTCGTAAATCGACCCGGTTCGGATTTCGCACCCGCCGACGAAGAACTCTGACCAGGCGGGGAAAACGGAACTGACGTCCTTGAAATCGTAGTTTTCCGTTACCAGCCCAGTCCCGTCCGTCTTGCCAGCCTGCAAAGCCGACAAACCCAGTATCGCCGTCGAAGCCACACCGCCTCGCGCGCCGATTAACCAAAGACCTGTTTTCTCCTTATTTTGCTTTTTCATATCGTCTTGCTCGTTTAAATTATAAATAATCCTCTCGTTGCATTATACGTCTTAAAATCAAATCCGTAAAGGTATATTAGGCGAGAATATCAAAAATTTTTCTAAGATTTCTTTAAAATATTGTTTAATATAGAACAAAGTAGCATTATTAACAGATAATATTATCTTAACTAAGCATCTAAAATAAAACCCGCGGCGTGGCTTTTGTCAGGGAAAGAGGCTGTCTTACGGAAGCTAAAGGCAACCGGGGAAATTCCGACAAAAAGCGTTAGCTGCGGGTTTGAAAAAGCTCCTGCTGAAGACTTCCGGATAGTTATGCGCCTAAACGCTAACGGGGGGGAAGCGGGTTAAGGGTTAACGAAAAGGGTAAACAATATGGGTTTTGAAGGAATTTTGGGTATGCGAATTATAAGCCCTGAAGTTCGTTGAGCATGCGGTTTAAGGCGATGTCCAGCTTGGCTTCAGTTTCGTAGGTGCCAGCAGCGATTTCAGCGCGAATCCGGTTGACCAGATCCATGCGGATGCCTTCGGTGTCGGCGACGCTGGACGCGGTGGAAACGGCGCTGATGTCAGCGTTGTTGTTGACTCCGGAAAGACGAATATCGTCTTGAATTGTATTGGCAACCTTGGGTTCGGAAGCGGGGGCAGTTCCATTAACGGGCTGAGCCGGAGAAGTCTGGTTGATGCGCTGAGTTCCAAACAGGGGATTCAATCCATTGATTTGCATAATTGTACCTCGCTAAAGCAAAGTTGTTATTGGGGGCGAAGCAGAGAGCGTTAAAAACGCGCTGACTTCCATGTCTTTTAATTTTAATACTGACGGAAAAACCGACTGTATCAACTAACCGTTATAGCATAAAACCGAATAATTTGGAAGAGCAATTTTGCATCCTGCAAGGCTTTCCGAACAAAATCGGTTCGAGCCGATTTTGAAACTCGCAAGTCGTTATTTCCTTTTGAGTTTCGTTTCGCAATTTTTTTCAATTGCTTATACCATTGATACGTTCCAGGACGGAAATTGTTCATTGAAAAAGAAAAATTTTTTATTTTTTTAATTCGAGTTCATTTTTTCGGCGTCCCCTCTTGTAAAAATTGCTTTTTTTATTTATTATATAATGAGTGAGTCATTATGATGATAACGACTTTATCATTTTTCATTATTCATTTTACCCTTATTCAACAACCATGAACGCAATGTTATCAGCCTTTTCCTTTACCGCGGTAGACGGAGCGGTTTTTGCTCTGTTTATTCTGGCGGTTCTGGTCATTAGTATTGTTATGAGTTTTATGGGCAAGAAGAAGGACGGCGCGGAGTCGTACTTCCTTGCTGGACGCGGTTTGCCGTGGTGGCTTATCGGCTTTTCGCTCATCGCAGCGAACATCTCAACAGAGCAGTTTATCGGCATGTCCGGCAACGCGTCGCAATGCACCGGTTTGGCGATTGCTTCCTACGAATGGATTGCCGCCATTTCTCTGGTCTTCGTCGCCTTTGTCTTCGTTCCGATGTTCCTTCGCTGTGGGATTTACACGATTCCTCAATTCCTGGAATATCGTTACAACAAACTGGCGCGAACGCTCATGTCGTTAAGCATGATCGTTATTCTGTGCGCCGTTACGATTGCCGTCGTTATCAACTCCGGGGCTTTGACGATTGACGTTCTGTTCTCCGGAATGAGCGTTTTCGGAATTCCGATTAACATTGTAACAGCCGGCTGGTTCATCGGCATTTTGGCGGCGGTTTACGTCTTTACCGGCGGTTTGAAAGCCTGCGCCTGGGCAGACCTCCTTCAGGGTTCCGGCTTGCTCTTGGGCGGATTTGTCATCATGTTGGTTGCGTTCAACACGTTTGCCAAGCAGGACGTTGCCGAACTGGGAATTACCCCGGATCACACTCGTCCGGCTGTCTATCAGGGCAAAGACCTGACCGAAGGCGTTACCGCCGAAACCCAAGTCTGGAAGAAATTCACGGCTGTCAACCAGGACAAGCTGCACATGGCTCGTCCGAATAACGACCCGAACATCGTTTGGACGACCCTGCTGCTGGGCATCTGGATTCCCAACCTGTACTACTGGGGACTCAACCAGTACATTATGCAGCGAACCCTCGGCGCCAAGTCGCTGGCTGAAGGACAAAAGGGCATCGTTTTTGCCGCCGCCATGAAACTGGCGATTCCGTTTATTATCGTCTTCCCCGGCATCATCGCGTTTAACCTGTATCACCAAGACATGGCAAAACAGGCGGAATCGGACAAGTCCGCCAACGCCGACACGTGGGTTTTGTTTGAATCCATTAAAGACAAGGCTGCTGAAGAAAAGAGAGTCTTTAAGTTCGACCAGGACTTCGCGAACCTCAATACTGAAAAGGCTGAACAGGTTCTGGCTTACAACGCGGCTGTCAAAAATGTTAAGGTTGACGACCTGCTGGCTGCTCAAAAAGATTATTTAGACGCCGAAGGCAAAGCCACCCCCGCCGCCTTGTATCTGGCGAACTCGGAACTGCTGAATCAGTGCGCCGCGGAAGATTACCCGGAAGGCATGGCGCCGATGGCGAAATACACTCGCCGTCTGCAGGAAAACTTCGGATTGGTTACGCCCACGTATCCGGTTCAGAAAGAACTGGTTGGATACAAGTTCGACGCTGCGTTCCCGATGCTGCTCCGCAATTTGAACATTCCCAACGGCTTGCGCGGATTCGTTCTGGCGGCGCTGCTGGGCGCGGTCATCAGCTCGCTGGCGTCCATGCTCAACGCGGCCTCTACCATCTTCACGATGGATATTTACAAGGAATACATTCACAAGAGCGCCTCTGAAGGCGGGCTGGTGTTTATCGGACGCGTTTGCGTCGTACTGGCAATGATCGCCGGCTGTATGATCAGCCCGATTCTGTCAGACCCGCGCTTTGGCGGTCTGTTCAAGTTCATTCAGGAATTCCAGGGATTCATCTCCCCCGGCATTCTCGCCATCTTTATTGTCGGTTTGATGTTCTCCCGAACCCGAGGCGCTTACGGCGTTTTGGGCTTGCTGGCGTCGCCGATTATTTACGGCGCTTTGATGCTGGTTATTCCGGAAGTCAACTTCCTCAACCGTATGGCGATTACGTTCGTTTCGATTACCGTTCTGCTGTCGATTCTGACGCTCATCATTCCGGCGGCGGAAGCGAAGGCGCTGCCTCGCAACGACGAGATCGAACTGGTCAACTCCAGGGGCGCGATTATCGCCGGCGTTCTGGTCTGCATTGCGACCATTTCGCTGTACTGCGTGTTCTTCTAATTTGAGAAATGTAACAAAACGGCAAGATGGCTTCGCGTTGTCTTGCCGTTTTTTTATTCTTTTATTGGATTTCTGTTATGTTTTTTAAAAATAATCGTATTTTATATATGGAGGTATTAAAATGAAAAAACACTACAGGAATTGCTTTAACGACGAAAACGAACGAGAAAAATATTTAGAGTATTTGTACTCACTTGACGAAAAAATAACAAATATTACAGTCACCTGCTTTTCTTGTCTATTTTTAATTGTAGTGTTTTTTATCGCAATAGCTATATTAGCCTCTATATTTATTAATATATTTAATCTTGCTTAACATTTCCAGCAACCGCCGCCGCCTTGAACGCTTGCCAGCCTTCCCTGGCTCCAAATTCTTCGGGTGCGATAAATTGGGGATTGCGAATATAGGTAGTTTTTATTTTTGAACGCAGAATACGCAGACTCCTCGCAGAGAACGCAGAAGCAATCAAACATGTGTCATCTACGCCCGTTTCTCGGGCTATGACACGATGCTTGCTTGCATATTTTAATTTATTTATCGGGCGGGAAACGTGGCGTAGACAACGTAGTTGGCGTCGTCGCCACATTCCCAGCCCGTCTGCGTATTCTGCGGATATTCTGCGGTCTCTGCGTTCTCTTTCCTATTTCATGATTTCATGCCCCCCCAATTTTGACGCCGTATCCTTCCCCGGAGGTTGAAAACCGCCGGTTATAGAAATGCAACCCCTTCGGGGTTAGCGCAAGCGACCAACGGGAGCGGTTATTGGCAAGCGCGCGGACGTTCCGCCAGCCTTGAAAAAACTTTCGGTCGCCAGCAAGCTGGCTCCCTATTGTAGAAGTTTTTTCAAGTTAAA
>JAFZAL010000018.1 GCA_017557195.1 Thermoguttaceae bacterium
ACGAGCTTGGTTCTCTTGCCGAACTTGGCAATAACGCGGAAGTCGGTAAACTTCGCGCCGACCGGGACGTTGACTTCGTCGCCCTGATCGCACAGCAGCTGAACCGACGTCGGCTGACCCGGTTCCGCTTCGCGCTTCATGCCTTCCGCGTACAGGTCGCACGTCTGTGCGTACCAGCGAACGGAACGATTTCCAACCTTCGCTTCCATCCAGTGGAGATAGTTCGGCTTGAGGGCTTTGAGAACCGGAGCCGTCCATTCGACGAATTCCGATTCAAAGTTCGGTCCCCATTGAACGTTGGTCGCCATTTCTTCTCGGTCGCCCTTCTTCAGGACGATGGCGTACCCTTGCGAGGAATCAACCGGAACGAAGATTCCCGGCGGGTATCGTTTGACGAATATTTCAACCTCCGGATCGTTCGGATCGAGAGTTGACTTGTCGGCTGTCAGGGTCAGCGACGCAGCTTTGCCAGCGTATCGCGCCTGAATTGTATACGCGCCAGCGGCGTTGTCCGGGAAGATAACTTCCGGACGCGTTCCGACTCCCGGCGGATTCCAGTACACGCCAGACGGAACGTCCCACGCGATTGCCGACGGTTCAACTTCCTTGAATTCCGAGTCGCCCGAAAGCAGTTCTTCCACCGCCAGAGCAACCGCCGAACCCGGAGCCGGGTTGGTTGTTACGTACTGCGGAACAATCTTGATTTCAGCAGGTACCGCCGCTTCAGCAACTTCAACCGTGCATTCGGCAGAGCCTTTGACGTACGGGATGTAGGAAGCCGTCATCTTGAACGGTTCCGCGGACGACTGCCCGAACAGAACCGGCGCCTGCCAGTAGACGGCGTCTGGACGTTCAATCTTGTACTGAGCGCCCGTCGTCATTTCTACTGAAGTTATTGTATCGTCTTCTCCGAGCTTGGCGTCGAGATACAGCTTGTTTTCAACAGCCTGATCGACAGCCAGCTTGACAGAATCCTTTTCCCAGCGGAGCGTCGCGTCACGACCTGCAACAACCGACAAATCGACAGCCGCCGGCTTATCTGCCGCGATATGCTTCGCCGACAACGCCGCTTTACCCGGCAGAATCGCCATGTAAACGTCTGACTTCGGATTGTTTGGCTTGAGAATCTTGTCGTCGGAGGATTTGTATTCTGCAATGTCCGGAACGAGTTCAACGTCGCCCAGCGTCGGCGAGTAACCAGTCAGAATCGCTCTGCCAGATTCGCCCTGAACGCGGATGTTGCGGTCGACGTCCAGCTTCAGCGTAACGTCGGCGCGTTCGTCAGTTGTCAATTCAACCCGATTGGAAGTGGAACCGTAATACGAACCCCAAATCGCAATTGGGCCGACGCCCGGCTTGAGAGCCATGGCTTTTCCGCCCTTGAACGCGAAGCCTTCCGTTTCGGTCGGCTCGTTCTGCCAGGCGATTCTGGTATACGGAACCCGGGCGACAACGCCGTCGCCGTAGGTTGCCCAGCCGTCAAACGACATGCACAAGCCCAGCGGCAGTTTGACCTGTCCTTCCGGAGTAATCTTCAATCTTTGCGGAGCGGGAATAACCGAAACCGGCGCGTTGGCTGTGGTTCCTCGATAATTTAATATCAACGGTTGTGACGACGCGGATTCGTATCCCTTAATCATCAATCGATTATCAACTTCCGCATATTTTGTAGACGGTTTTGTATCGACTGTAACGCGTTCTGGCGCGAGGGAGAAATACGTCCCATTTGCGCTCAACGCCAAAATCTTTGCAGGAACGGCGTGGTCGACGGGCACGGCGATTTCTGGCGGGAAGGCGGCGATAGACGCGACTTTGCCTTCCAGAACCGAAACTTTAACGGTCTTTTCTTCTCCGCCCGCCTTGACAACAACGTCTGCCGTACCGGCTGAACGACCGATAAGACGTCCCTGATCGTCAATGCCGACGACTTTGAGATTTCGGCTGACGACTTTCACCGGCGATCCGCTTGCGCCGCTAATCGACAACGGCAGCAGTTCGTCTACGTGCATCGACAGTTCCGTCGGCGAGACGCGCAGTCCGCCCTTGCCGGAACCCTCTACAACGCTGAACGGGCAGTCCGCCGACAGCTCGCCCAGTCGGAGTTTAATCGCGCCGCCGCCCGGGTTAAGCGTTTTGATAATCGCGCCCTTGTACTGCGCCGCCTGCGGCGGGTCAATTGACCAGTCCAACTGGCTGGAACCCGTCATGTCGACAGTCTTTCCAGACGCCGTTTGAGCGGTAACGGAAACCTTGCCGTCCATGCCCAGCGGGATGTTTTGCGGTGTTACAGAAACCTTGAGCGTCTGGAACGCTTCCGGCGTGACAGTAACCTCTGCCGAGGCGTCTATATACTGGTCTTTCGCGCTGGCGCGATACTGGCACACCACCGTCGACGACCCTTCAGACAGACCTTCGACAAAGCCGTTATAATGATAGATTGTATTGTCATTCTTGGACTTCCAGACGCACGCCTGTGACAAGTCGGCGGACGTTCCGTCTTCGTATTCGCCAATCACTTTGAACTGAACGGTTGACCCGACAGCCAACTCTGCCTTTTCCGGTTCAATGCGAACTTTCGACGGCATAACCGGCGGCACGACTTCAACGTCAATCGTCTTTTTGCGTCGGGCGGCAAAGAACGTAATCTGCGTTTTGCCCGGGCTTTGAGCAAACGCCTTCAAACCGTCTGTGAAGTACATAACTCGCGTATCGGCAACCTGGGTTTGCGCCTGAGACGAGACGTCGCCCGCCAGAATCAACCCGAGGTTGAACATGCCCGGCTTGGCGACTTTGAAGTCAACCGTTGCGCCTACTGGCACAATCACCGGCTTGGGCGTAACTTTGAGCGCAAAGAGCGTATTGAACAGCATCCAGCCCAAAAGCAGCAAAAGCAGGAGCAAAAGAATCGTGCGTTTTGCTCGGCGCTTCATGGCGTCCATTCGCTTTTTACGAGTCCAGGGCATCGCCTGGCAGCCGGGGCAGCGTTTGGGCGTGTTGGGCCGCTGAACGTACAACTGCATACATTCCGGGTCGTCGCAGATAATCGGCTTGCCGATTTCTTCATCGGATCGCTGATAACCGTACGCCCAAACCAGACGCACGTTGTCGTTGGCGTCTTTGTACTTATAGAAAAACGCAAGACGTCCGGGGTAGTCCGGATTTTCGATAATCTCGTTGAAGAGCGACTTGACCAGACGCAGCATCATGTCTTCCGCGCCGGAATACGCCTTTGCCGCGTTGAGCCGTTCACGAATCTGCTCTACCTGACCCGCCAGCGGTCCTTCCAAATCGCCTTCTTCAACCAGCTGAACAGTTGCCTCTTCCAGACGCCCTCCCTGTTCGTCTCGAACGTAAAAGTTGACAGAATGTCCATCTTCCTGCCATTCCGGCTCAGCAATAAGCCCGCCAAGCCATTTAAACATGATTTTATCGTTTGCGCCAGCTGTATCCAAAAGAGGAACGCCCGGCTCGATTGCTATTGGACGAAAGTCAACAGCGTCTTCCGCCAAATCTACGCGAACAAATCTGGTTGCCATTTTATATAGTAGGTTAGGGGTTAGGAATGAATAATTCTGGAAAAGGAAGCAAGAACCTGCAAGAGGCTATTGAATATGGAATACGAAAACGTCAAACCCCTCAATTCCGAATTCCTGATTCTGTACCGATCTTATGCTTTTCAAACTCTCGCTTCCGGAACAGCGCTTAAACTCACGCATTATAATTTTAACCTCAATATTAATATTTTACAATACCCCCCCAAAAAATTTTCGATTTCTTTAGAAAATTTTCGTAAAAATTGTAAAAGGGGGCTTGATATTAAAAATAGATAAATTATACTAGATGTATCGATTGGGTAATTCTCCTTGTGGTTAAAAGAACTTTTGACCGCACCCGAAAGATAAATTCGACTGTTAATTTAGCGTGTGGACAGTCGGTATTTTAGCCTGCGGCGCGTAGTATTGAAGTGGTTCTCGATATTACCGCCGCGGGCTTTTTTAATTAGCAATGCGGAATTCGGAATTACGCAAGCGCAGGCGAGCCGGGAACGTGAGTTCCCGGGCGTAGCATCAAACCGTCATTTTTACTCTTTGATTATTGGTCGCATACCTCTGGTTAATACGCTATGTTCGCCATGCTCAACATTAGTCAATATTTTCTGACTAGATTATAAACAAATAATGCAGCGGAAGCCCAAAGCGCGACCCCGTGTA
>JAFZAL010000165.1 GCA_017557195.1 Thermoguttaceae bacterium
CGCTCACTGCTGCAAAAGACGGTCCGTGAAGACCAAATCGAATGGAGCAGTTGCCGCAAACCATGTTGGCAATCAGTTTGGGAATCTTAAAAGGAGAAACTCTGGACGGGCCGCCCGAAATAAGGCGATCGTACTGCAATTCCATCGTTCGCAAGCCGCCGATCCCGGAACCGATAAGCGTGCCGCAGCGCCATGTATCGTAATAATTTTCTGGAATCGCTGCCATATCCATCGCTTCCTGAGCGGCAATAAGTCCGTAGATTGATGAATTATCCAGCTTTTTGACGTCTTTGGGAAGGATAAATTTGGAAAGATGCAGTTGCGCTTCCAGGTCTTTGATTTCACCTGCAATGCGAGTGCGATACGCTGCTACGTCGAAGCCGCTAATTGCTGAAATTGCAGACTTGCCCTGACAAACGTTATCCCAAACTTCCTTTGCCGTAGCGCCTAATGAGCATAGCGCTCCAAAACCGGTAACAGCAATTCGCTTTTCCATGTTATGGCAGTAATGTAAGAGGTTAGCAAAGCGAGGAGTAAATCGCGTTTTCGCGACAACTCCTCACTCTGAACGTTTCAAGCTTTAGTTATTTGCCGACTGTTCAGCAATGAACGCAACAGCGTCGCCAACGGTTTGGATTTTATCTGCAATGTCTTCCGGAATCTTGACGTCGAATTCTTCTTCCAGATCCATAACCAGTTCAACGATATCCAGCGAGTCAGCGCCCAAGTCGTTAATAAAAGATGTATCGTCAGTAATCTTTTCAATGTCAACGCCAAGGTGTTCGGAAACGAGTTCGAATACCTTTTGTTTAATATCCTGTTCAGACACGATTTGTCCTCCAAATAAAAAATAAACTTGTTCTGTTTCCAGAACGAAAAAAATAATGGTATTATTCAAAACGCCATATAGAGAAGCGTTTGAACAATCTCTATATGGTTATTGTACTGATTTTATGAAATTTGTCTATATCAGTTTCTTATAAATTTTCTTTTTCTTAAAAAGAAAAATTTTATTTATGGGGAGCGTGTTTCCGGGGAGCGGACATTGTCCGCGGTAATGAGCTGCTAGCTATTAGCTACTAGCCATTAGCTTGTGCATTTGTAGTTCTTAGCGTTATTATTTAAAGCCTGAAACTAAAGTAACCAAGCTAGTAGGAGCTAGGAGCTAAAAGTTTAATCTCCCTACTGCCTACTGTCTCTCGTGATTTAGCAGGTCATGCCGCCGTCAACCGCCAAAACCTGTCCGGTAATGTACGACGCAGCCGGCGAAGCCAGGAACAGAACCGCGTTGGCAATGTCCTGCGGCTGTCCGACTTTTTTCATCGGAATCGTCTGCTTGGCGATGTCCAATCCAACTTCTCCCAAAGCGGCGGTCATATCCGTCTGCATGAATCCGGGCGCAATCGCGTTGCAGGTAACGCCGCGTTTGGCGATTTCCTTGGCAACGGTGGCGGTGAAGCCGATAATGCCCGCCTTGGACGCGGAATAGTTCGCCTGACCAGGGTTGCCCATCAAGCCGGAAACGCTGGAAATATTGATGATTCTGCCTTTGCGTTTGCTAATCATCAAACGGGAAAGCGCACGCGTAAAGAGGAACGTTCCCTTGAGGTTGATATTGAGAACGGCGTCCCAGTCGTCGTCTTCCATTTGCATCAGCAGCTTGTCGCGCGTAATGCCGGCGTTGTTGACCAGGATGTCGACAAAACCCCACTTTGCGATAACCGCGTCAACGGTAGCGGCGACGGCGGCCGGGTCGGCGACGTTGCAAATGTACGCATCCGCTTCGCCTCCGGCTGAACGAATGAATTCAACCGTTTCGTTGAGCTTCGTTTCGTTGGTGCCGATACAGGCAACTCCCGCTCCGTTAGCAGCCAGGGTAATGGCGATCGCTCGCCCCAGACCTCGCGTCGCTCCAGTTACAAGAGCTTTCTGTCCTGATAAATCTACCGTAATGGGTGATGGATTGTCCATAATTGAATTCCTTTCAAATGACAGTTATGAGAACTACTAAAATGTTATGCGTCTTTGTTAAGCCTCCTGCTTCAGCAGTCAATTTTATTGCACGGCGTTTTGCGGTTGATGCGTTTCATAAGACTTGTCAGGACGCGGCCCGGACCAATTTCATAGAACTGATCAAAGCCGTCTTCCAAAGCCTTGCGAACGAGATCTTCCCAATAAACAGACGACAAAACCTGTTTGACCAAAATCGCCTTGATTTCGTCCGGATCGGTATGCGGCTGAAAATCGACGTTGGAATAAACCGGAATGCGAGGCGTTTGCATCTTGACGCTTTCCAGAGCTGCAGCGAGCTTTTCGTCCGCCGGCTTCATCATTTGGGTATGGAACGCGCCGGCAACCGCCAACGCTGTCGCTCTCATTGCACCAAACGATTCCGCCAATTCCTCGGCATGCTGACACGCAGGTTTCGTTCCGGAAAGCACGATGTTGCCCGGACAAAGGAAATTCGCTTCTTTGAGCGTTTCGCCCGGCATGTCTTCCAATACTTTCGCGCAAAGCTCCGAAACCTTCTCTCGTTCCAGCCCCATAATGCTGACCATGCCGCCAGCGGTGGCGTCCGCGGACGCTTGCATGGCTTCGCCGCGCTTTTGAACCAGTTTCAATCCTTCTTCAAACGTCATAGCGCCGGCAAACGCCAAAGCCGTGTATTCGCCCAGACTTAAACCAGCCGCAGCTGAACAGTTTTCTACGGCTTCCGGTTCAGTCTCTTTAAGAACTTCCAGAGCGGCAAAGGACGCCGTAAAAATCGCAGGCTGCGATATTACCGTGCTGTCCAGCTTTTCAACCGGACCTTGAAGGCAAATTTCTGCCAAATCGTAGCCCAATATATCGTTAGCTTGACGAAACAGCTCTTGAACGCGTGAATTGGAAGCTAACAGTTCTCCGCACATGCCGACGCTTTGAGCGCCCTGTCCTGGAAATAAAAATGCAATCTTGCTCATTCTTGACTATATTGTTAAAGGCAATATCTAATGGATGCGTTGTTTATCCATCTTCGATTATTAATAACTATTCCCTAGCATACCCTTTTTGCTCAAAAATTCAAGACCGTTTTATCAGTATATTCGATAAATATATAAAAAAACGCGAGAAAGTTATAACCTCCCGCGTTTTTTAACAGTGAATTGTATCTATTATTATTTCTTTTCTTCTTCAGAAATTTTGCGTCCCATGTATGTGCCGCAGTTAGGGCATACAACGTGAGTCGGAACAGCCTGACGGCATTCCGGGCAAATGGAAAGCTGAATAGGGGATTTGCCGTCGTGCGAACGACGAATGCCAGTGCGATGATTGGAATGTTTTCTCTTGGGGACTGCCATTTTTTACTCCTTTGAGTTC
>JAFZAL010000166.1 GCA_017557195.1 Thermoguttaceae bacterium
GACAAACACCCCTTTTTCCTCCCCTCTGCGCCGTTGGCGCAGGGGGGAGGAAAAAGGGGTTAAGTCGATCTAAGGGAGCAGTATTTCCGTGTTCCGGCGGTTGAAAACGCCGGTTACAATGAGTTTCGTCCCTTCGGGACTAACGCGGACTCACGTCCGCGATCGCTGTCGCGACACACACAAAAACGTTTCCCGTCTATCCCTTCACGCAATTCAATATCGCGGCGTGAAGTTTCTCGTTGGACGTTGCCAGCAACGCGGCGCGGTCAACGTCGAACGGAGCGCCGTCGGCGGCTGTTACAACTCCGCCCGCCTCTTTGACCAGCAAGACGCCAGCAGCGACGTCCCACGAATGGGCGGAAAAGTTCATCGTGGCGTCGAAAATTCCCCGGGCTGTGTACGCCAGGTTCAGCGCCAGCGATCCCGTGCGGCGCATCGCCTGACATTCGCCCGTCAGTTTGAGAAACGCCTTGAAGTCGTCACATTCCTGCGTTATGTTGGGCGGGAACCCGAACCCGATAAGAGAATCAATCAGCTTTTCAACCGGCGAAACGTGAAGTTCCGTCCCGTTGAGCCACGCCCCGTGTCCGGCAACGGCAGAATAGAATTCGTCGTAGTACGGCGCGTAAATCCCGCTGACAAACAGCTCGCCCCGAAACTCCAGCGCCAGCGAGACGCAAAAATGCGGGCTGCCGTGCGCGTAGTTCGTCGTGCCGTCCAGCGGGTCGAGAATCCAGCGGTACTCGGAATCCGGGTCCGGGACGGGGTAGTTTGTATCGTCTATGGTTTCTTCCCCGACGAAAATATGAGTGGGAAACGCCTCAGCGAGAATGTCCCGCACGGCTTTTTGCGCTCTGCGGTCGGAATCCGTTACCAGGTCGCGGACGTCTTTATGATACACCGCCGCCTTGCCAAACCCGTCCATGAGGACTTTCCCCGCCGCCTTGCACGACTCTCGAAGAACTTCTGTAAAACTTGCCATGATGTTATTAGGTTATTTATGATAATTATAATATTTAGTTGCGAGTAGCGAGTTGCGAGAAACGCAAGCGCAACTCATTTATTCCACTTGTCTTCGTACGCTTCAATTGCTTTCTCGGCAGACAGGGCAAAGGAGACAATATCCACGCCGTCCATTAAACAGCGTTTATAAAACGAGTCAACTTCAAACGAAACGCTCAAGCCGAACTCGTCGGAAACAGTTTGCGATTCCAGGTCAACCGTCAATTTGTATCCAGGACGATCCGAGACGTTTTGTAACAGCTGTTCAATCTGCTCTTTCGGCAGCGTTATCGGCAAGACGCCGTTCTGATACGCCATTTTAGTAAACCTCGAGGAAAACTCATGGGCAACAACCGCTTTGACGCCGCCGTCTATCCATTCCAGAAGCGTCTGTTCTTCGGAATCAAACAGACTGCGCGATATCAAAACCGCCGCGCTGCGATTCTCCCCTGTAACGTCTGCCGCTAAACCTGTTATTGATGTAAACTTTTCCACGTCTGTCTTTTTTTCCCAGAGTTAAACATTACCAGTTTATCCCAATTGATTGTACAATCTTGATAGCAAAAAACTTCTGCAAACTCTGTAATAAATCTAGTAACCTTTCCACCAAGTTGGATCTTGAAATTTTCATTGTGTTGTCTAGCATTTTGTCCCAGAGGAATAATCAATTTCTGATAAAGATCTTCGTCTCCAGAAATGAATTCCCAAAAGCGCTGACCACAATATTTGAAGTAATCGCCTTTATCGGGTTTACTATCTTTACCATAACAGCAACCGTTTACAGCTATGATTGTCAGTCCAGAATGATTAGTACGCAATGTTTTTTTAGCAGAAACAAAGTCCTTTATCATTCCCTTTTTTTGTCCGCTGTTGGCCCATTTCGGTCCGGACTTGATAGAAACGATATACCTAATGTTATCTTTAACAAATTCGAGGTCAATACCCGGGATTCCAGATTTAATCCCACCGTAAACCTGACCGTTGATATAAATAGCCAGCTGTTCCAGCCAATCACCAAAAATGGTTTCTTCGTTAGAAGAAATAAAAGCATCCACAAGCGATTGAACAAGTTCCGGGGCTGTAAGAATTCCCTTGGCTCGAAACATGTAGGGATTCTTTTTCATTAAAACGTCTTTCAATTCTAATTGCTCCAAAGAGTTCAGACGCGCCTGATGGAACTCGTCAATGTGCTGGGAAACGTAGTCGATAGCGATTTGAGGATTATACGGCTTCATCGTACTGCTCCGTTGAAAAAATGTTGCTTGGATTATTGGAAAAGTATTTCTTTACTTCTTCAAAATACTCTGGAAGAATCTCAATCCCGATTGATTGTCGATTCAGACGATTGGCGGCAATATTGGTCGTTCCCGACCCCATAAACGGGTCTAAAACGACGTCGTTTTCCTGAGTAAACAGTTTAATAAACCATTCCGGCAGGGCTTGTGGGAACGCCGCAGGGTGTTTTTTGTTGCTGCATTCCGTCGCCAAGTGCAGAACGTTTGTCGGGTACGCCTTGTCTCGATTGAGCCAGTTGGAAATATTCTTCCCGAACCCGCTGCCGACGTGCGAATTGTCACGGATTTTATCCGTCTCACTGAGCTTTCTCAAGCGGGATTTTGCCCAGTCGCCGGTCGGAACCATAACCGATTCCTGATACATCGCAAAACTCTTTTGCTTATTGAATTGCAGAAGGCGTTCCCATGCGTCGCGGAAACGGTTGGGCCATTTGCCGGGATAGCAGTTCTTTTTATGCCAAATAAACTCTTCCGTCCAGAGCCAGCCCTGTTTTCGCATGGATAAAATCAATTCCAAAACGTACGTACTGCGTTCGCCGTTGACGACCTTTTCTTTGATATTCAAAACAAAAGACCCCGTTGGCTTTAACACCCGCAACATCTGTTCGGTAATCGGCAAAAACCATTCCACGTATTTGTCCGGATGAATGCCGCCGTACGTGTTTTTTCGCTGGTCGGCGTAAGGCGGAGACGTAAAAATCAAATCGACGCAATTATCCGGAAGCTCTTTTAAGACTTCCAGACAATCGCCTTGATACAATTTTACGTTCGCGATTTGAAAGCTGTTTGTCATGAATTTTTAGTAAATGGTTAGTTGAATGTTAATCAGTTTTATCTGTATTCCCAATTTCGAATGTCGGTGAATTTTCCGGTTATTGCAGCAACGGCAGCCATGGCGGGGCTGACATGACACGTACGGATGCTGGAACCGGTTTGGAAGTCGGAAGCGGTGGACGCGCAAACGCCGTTTGCAGGCGCGTCTTCCGGTTCGATGTTGACTGACCCCGGCTCGCCCCATCGGAATCCGGCGTCAAGGAAAATTTTGTCCAGACCCGCCGCCTCAGCTTTCATCTTAACGATTCCCGACCCCGGCGAAACGACGGCTGTTACATTCGGACTGCATTTGTATCCCTTGACCACCTTGGCGGCGGCGCGAAGGTCGCCCAGTCGTCCGCCAGCGTCCGACCCGATAAACACGCAGTCGACAGCAATATCGGTTATCGCTTGACCTGGTTTGAACCCCATGAATTCTAACGAGTCCTGCGCTGTACGCCGCTCATACTCGTCTGGAATCGAGTTCGGGTCTGGAACAACGCCGTCAATGGCCGCGTTACAGCCTGGTACGATTTCCCATGATGCCGTTGGTTTGATTTCCGAGGCGTCTATTTGAATTGTCTTGTCGTAAGCGCAGCCGTCGTCTGACCGGAACGATTTCCATTTTGTAACAGCTGCGTCAAATTCCCGACCCAACAGCGGGCAATGAGGCCGTCCTTTGAGATACTTGAACGTCAGCTCGTCGGGGGCGATAATAGCGGCAAGCGCGCCGGTATAAGACGTCAAATTGCACAGCGTCAGACGACCTGTCATGTTCAGGGAACGAATCGCCTCGCCGGTGTATTCGATTACATATTCGTCTAAAAATTCGTCCTCCTGACTCAGTTCGAACGCTTTGCTGACAACCGCCATGGCGAGGTCTTTTGCAGACGAGCCCGGCGGCAGCGCGCCGTCAACGCGAACTTCCATCAGCTTCGGCTTGACCATCGGCAGTGACTGCGCCGCTAGAACGCACTCGCTTTCTTTGGTGTTGATTTCCAGAGCCAGCGCGCCCAGCGCCCCGCACGTGGACGCATGCCCGACGCCGCTGGCAATCGTCATGCCGGGCTGAACGATGCCCTGCTCCGGCGCGACGACGTAAACGGTTCCCTGATTGACGTTCCCGATTCCAAAACAGCCGATGCACTTCTCGCGGCAGTTGTCGACCAGACTTTGAATCAGCTTCTCCACCTCGGGGGTTTTCGCCGCCTTGGCGGAAACGTTTCTGTCAACGGTCGCGATGGTTCTGTCCGGACGCCAAATATCCAGACCGGCGCTGCGAAGCCGTTCAAACGCCTGCGGACCGGCGGTTTCCGTCAGCAGTTGATAGTCTATATAAACTAACGGAATAGCGCAGTCCGACGACTGAACGAGGTGGGCGTCCCAGATTTTGTCGAGTATTGTTTTAGGCGTTGGCATGAACCCCTCTGCTGATTTAACGAAACGGGAACGGAGATTCGGTTCCCGATAACCAATCTTCCATGTTTTATTATACCCGTCTTCCAGTTTTTTACAAGACGGCGGGGGGAGGGAACAGGGAATGGGGAATAGGGAGTAGAAGGCAGTAGGCAAGAGGCAATAGTTTAAAAATCTCTACTGCCTACTGCCTATTGCCTACGGCCTCTTTATTTGCTCTTGACAAAAAATCGGATTTTCTCTAAATTATCACTTGATAATTCAGCTTAGGCTGAATACTGTGTTAGTATATAATTTAAAGGAGTTCAGGAAGTCCTCATGGCAGGGCGTCCGGAATTCCGTATTTGCATTTAGGATTTTAGGAGAATCACATGAAATCGTTTATCCGATTGTCGGCGATGTTGTTGGTTGTAACCGGATTGTGCAGCGATATTTTCGCTCAGCAAGCCCCTGCCCCGTCTCCGGACAGCATTGTCGCCCGAGTCAATAACGAACCGATTACCCGCCAGCAGCTGGGCGACGAATGCCTGTTGCATTTCGGCCGCGACGTTGCCGAAAAGATGATGAACAAATACCTCATTCAGACGGAATGTCATAAGCGAAATATCGTCATTACGCAAGACGAAGTTCGAGCGGAAATCGAACGTCTCGCCAAGTCGTTCAACCTGCCGGTAACGCAGTGGCTTAACCTCCTTAAAGACGAGCGCGGCATCAACGAACAGCAGTATTCAGAAGACATCATTTGGCCGTCGCTGGCGTTAAAGGCGATTGCCAAAGATCAGATCGTTGTCAACGAACAGGAAATCGCGATGGCGTACGATCGTCTTTGCGGTCCGAGCGTTGAGGCGAGAATTATCGTTCTCGACACCCCTGAAAAAGCGGCAGAGATTCATAAAATCGTTGCCGCCGACCCGTCGCGATTCACCGCCATGGCAAAACAGCATTCCATCGACACCAACACCGCTTCCCGCGGCGGCATGGCTCCCGCTCCGCTGAGAATGCACACGGGGTTCCCGGAATTCGACAAAGCCGTTTTTTCTCTCAAGCCGGGACAGGTTTCAAACGTCTTGAACGTTGGGAATCAGTATTTGATTGTGTATTGCGAACGAATCAACCCGTCAATTAAAGACAAAAACCCGCTTACCGACGACCTCAAAAAACGCATTGTTGAGGAAATCAAAGTTCAGAAGCTGTCCAAGGTTTCCACCGATATTTTCCAGCAGCTTCAGCAAAAAGCCAAAGTAACAATCGTTTTGGGAAATCCCCAGCTGGAACGCCAGTATCCGACAGCCGCCATTCTCATCGACGGCAAACAGATCGGCCGAAAACAGGTTGCAGAAAAAGCGATTGAACGTCACGGCGCCAAAGTTCTCGACGGATTGATTCAGTTTGTCCTGGTTGAACAAGCCGCTAAAAAGGCAGGAATCACTGTTACAGACAAAGACGTTGACGATCAGATTGCCACTATCGCCGCCGACGCTCTGCCGTTAAAAAATGGCGCAGCAGACGTCGAACGCTGGTATGCAACCGTGGCGCGTGAATACGGATTGAGCCGCGAGCAGTATCGCAAGCAGATCCGGTCTCAGGTCGCGTTGACGAAAATGGTTGAACCGGACGTCCGAATTGAAAACGACGACATCCAAAAAGGATACGAAGCCAACTACGGACCTCGCGTTCGCGTTCGCGCAATCATCCTCAACGACATGCGATCCGCTCAGCGCGTTTGGGCGGAAGCGAGAAAGAATCCGACGGAAAAGAACTTCGGCGATCTGTGCGAACAGTACTGCGTCGACCCGAACATTCGCGCCATTCGCGGCGAAGTTCCCCCGATTCAAAAGCACGGCGGAATTCCGGAACTGGAATCCGAGGCGTTTAAGCTCAGCCCTGGAGAACTGTCGGATATTGTAACAGTCGGCCAAACGTTTATCATCATGTACTGTCTGGGACAGACTCAACCGGACAACATTCCTCTGGACGACGTCAAAGACATGATTATCAAAGACGTTCGACAAAAGAAGATTGACGTTCTGATGGCGGAACTGGTTGAACAAATCAAGGATAACGGAACGTGGGAAAACCTGCTTTCCGGAGACGTTCACACGCCTCGCAGCGCCGTCGTTCCCGCTGAAAATGCGCCTCAGCCGACTCCGGATAAATAATTTTAGGGAATGGGGAATAGGGAATGGGGAATAGATTTTGGTTTAAAATTCTACACCCAATTCCCTACTCCCTACTTCCCAAACTACTCCCTATTCCCTACTCCCTATTCCCTAACCCCTAACATGTCCATCGAATATCCAGTCAGCCCGTTACGACAGGAAATCATAGTTGCGTCCAAAACGATTGTCGTTAAAGTCGGGTCGCGTTGCCTGACAGACGCCAATCGTCATCTGGATCATGGTCAAATAAAAAATCTGGTTGATCAGCTGTATGAAATAATTCAAACCGGGCGACGCGTCATTCTGGTTTCCAGCGGAGCCGTTGCCGCCGGCATGGACAGACTTATGCTTACCAGCCGCCCCAAGGATTTGGGACGTTTGCAGGCGGTTGCCGCCGTTGGTCAAAGCGCTTTGATTGAAGCGTACAACCGTTATCTGGCGCCGTATAACATTCCCGCCGCTCAAGCGCTGCTGACCAACGACGACATGAAAAACCGGACGCGTTATCTGAACATGCGAAACACGCTCAACGCGGCTTTGGATTTTCAGACGCTTCCGATTATTAACGAAAACGACACCATTTCCGTCGATGAGTTGAAAACCACCTTTGGCGACAACGACAACCTCGCCGCGCTGGTTGCAAACCTCGTTCAGGCGGAACTGCTGATTCTCCTTTCCGATATTGACGGACTGTACAACGGCGACCCCTCTGACCCCAATTCGCACGTTATTCAAACTGTAACAGGCATTGAGGACAACGTTCAGGGCATGGTTCACGACCACCTCAATTC
The DNA here is from genome assembly GCA_017557195.1 of Thermoguttaceae bacterium. Lineage (GTDB taxonomy): Bacteria > Planctomycetota > Planctomycetia > Pirellulales > Thermoguttaceae > RUG11551. Next base: position 7,477 of record JAFZAL010000166.1, read on the forward strand.
CGTCAGCAAAGGCGGAATGAGCAGCAAGATTCGCGCCGCTCAACAGGTCAACAGCGCAGGCGGATGTTTGATTATCGCCAAAGGACGCGAACCGGACGTACTGCGAAAAATCTTCGCCGGCGAAGAAATCGGCACGGTCTTTCTTCCGCACGGAGAAGCTCATACCAGCCGACAAAACTGGCTTGGGTTCGCGTCTGAACCGCTTGGCTCGGTTTACGTTGACAGCGGCGCAGTCAAAGCGCTGCAAACTCAGGGGCGAAGTCTGCTGCCAAAGGGAATCAAACGCGTCTACGGACATTTTGAAAAAGGCGACGTCATTTCCATTTGCAACGCCAACGGGGAAGAGTTTGCTCGAGGATTGTCAAACTACTCCTCAGACGACATTCAGCGCATTCGCGGTCTTCATTCCGACGAAATCGAAGATGCGCTTGGACGCGCGCCGTATGAGGAGGTCGTTCATCGAGACAACATCGCCTTGAGGTAATTGTAGGCAGAAGGCAATCGGCAGTAGGCAGCAGCGATTCGCCTTCGGTGAATTCAACAAATCCTCCCTCCTCACTCGCAAACGACTGGTTTGCTAATTGTTTTATGTAACAGATAATCCATGGGACGCATAAATATAAGTACATTCACCCGGTACAGGATGCAAATCTCGCTCGACAGCTGGAAATGTCCGCTTATTCAGCTGCCGATCGGTTTTGAAATGGCGCCATGGTCAACAAATCTGATTCAAAAACACAGTGAAGCCATTTACAGAAGTTTTAAAGACTCTATCGACGCCAAGTATTTTGTAACATTTACTCAACAGTCGCGCTGTGAAGATTTCATGCGTTATCTGGTTCACAACAGTGGATTTTTACCCAGCGCCACCTGGCTGCTGAGAGAAAAGACCGGCAGCGGCGCGGCGCGTCTGTTACACCTGCCCGGTTCGTACAAACTCGCGGGGACGATTCAGGGGCTTATTAATCAGGATTTTGTCGGCGCAATTCAAAACGTCGGGATTCTTCCTGAATACCGCGGCCGAGGGTTGTCGAAGCTGCTGCTCTATTATTGTCTGTGGGGATATCAGCAGGCGGGTCTGAAAATCGCACAGTTGGAAGTTACACAGACAAACGAGGTCGCGATTAATTTGTATAAAAAAATCGGATTTCAAGTTACTGAGGTTATAGAAAAAACGCCGTCAATTTAATAAGGAGATCTTCCATGAACAATATCGCCTCGAAAACGACGAAATGCGGCTGTATAAATACCATCTGTTACAAAACGCAGTCTAAATATTGGGAAATCGTTCGGTTGTTTGTTTGCCTGTTTGTTGGAATCGTCTTGCTGAGTTCCAGCGCTATGGCTCAGATTCAGGAAGGGTTTCCATACATGGCAAAAGTCTCAGTTCAGAAAGTCGCTGCTCGAAGCGGACCGGGATTGACGTACTACCCAACGCAAGTCCTTCCCGTCGGATCAGTTGTTGAAGTCTACTGCGAACTCCCCACCGGTTGGGCGGCAATTCGTCCTCCGCAGGGCAGCTTCTCCTGGGTCAGAGGGAAATTCCTCGAAGTTCAAGCTGACGGAACCGGGCGCATTACAGAAGACAACGCGGCAAGCGGCGTTGGATCGGAATTGATCGACAGCCGCGACGTCGTTCAGGTTCGAATGCGAAAAGACGAGCCCGTTGAGGTCATTCAAAAGACCAATATCGGGTCGGAAGAATGGTATCGAATCTCTCCGCCATCCGGCGAATTCCGCTGGGTAAATCTAAACGACATTCTCCCGGACGATCCCATCAGACGCACGCCTCAGCAGACGCAGCGCAGTCAGAATCCTTCGTCTGTCGCATTCAGCCCAATTCCGGAACCCGGGCAAAATTTTCAGCCCATGCCGCCGGGAGGATACGGACAGCCCCCTGCCCCGGGATTTCGTCCTCCTCATGGTTTATCGGACGAAGAATTCTATCGAGAGCTTGCCGCTCTGGAAGCCGGTTGGAGCGCGATGTTTCATTCTCAGCCTGCTAATTGGCATTCCGCTCAATTGCTTCAACGAGCGCGATTTTTGAAAACTCAGGCAAATACAGGACGAAAGCTGGAACGAGTTGATCTGCTGATTTCCCGGCTTGAAAAAGCAAACCGAATGGAAATTGCCGCCGGCGTTCCTCAACCTGGTATGATGCACCGACCGTACGGCGCTCCTGGCGCTCCCGCTAACCCGCTTCTTGACCCGAATACGCTCCCGCCGGGCGCGAAAGCAACGGTTCTGCCGGGGCTGGAATCAACTCAGGCGGAATTTAATCAGGCGGGTAATGAATTGAACTTGCCCGCCCCGCCGGGCGCGTCTCCGTTTGAACTCATGTCACAGCATAATATGGCTGCGTTGGCTCAGGCGGAAGAACTGGAAAAGAACATGCGTCTGGACGGTGTAGGACTTTTGGCGCCGCTTCCGCAGGGAACCGTAGACCGATTTCCGATTCGCTGGGCGCTGCTCGACGTCAACGGACAGGTGCGATACTACGTCTCGCCCGCTCTCGGCGTCGTGTTTAAGGGAATGGAAGGACGCGTCGTCGGCGTTATCGGCTCAAGAGAATTCCTGCCCAACAACGACCAGCATATTCATATAACCGTCCGACACATTCGCCCGCTTTAACAGAGGAATTGTTACATGAAAGTTTATACGATTATTCCCGCTCGATATGCGTCAACCCGTCTGCCGAGAAAAATGCTTTTGAACGAAACCGGGAAGCCGCTTATCGTTCATACGTACGAATCCGCTCTGAAAGCAAAAATCCCACAAGGCGTTTGCGTTGCAACGGACAACGACGAAATTTTCAACGCTGTTACAAGTTTCGGCGGTCAGGCGATTATGACCAGCCCAGACTGCGCTTCCGGGACGGATCGTCTGGCGGAAGTCGCCCGAAAAATGGAGGACGTCGACATCTTCGTCAACGTTCAGGGCGACGAACCCGATATGAATCCCGACACCATCGATCGCTGCGCTCAATTGCTGCTTGACAATCCGGACGCCGTCATGTCGACTATGGCGATTCCGATTCGCGTTAAAGAAAAAGTCTTTGATCCCAACTGCGTCAAAGTCGTGTTTAACAAAAACGGTCGGGCGATGTACTTCAGCCGCTCTCCAATTCCCTGCGCCAGAACGTGGTCAGACGATTTGCTCAGCGTCTCCCCTGCCCTGTACTGGCAGCACTTGGGAATCTACGCCTATCGGCGAGAATTCCTTCTTCAACTTGGACAGATGCCGACGTCTCCCATTGAAAATACCGAAAAACTGGAACAGCTTCGCGTTCTGGACGCCGGCTACGCGATTATGGTCGGTCAGGCGGACGGCTGCGCTATCGGAATTGACACGATTGAAGACTATAAGAAGTTCGTCGCTGAATATAATTAAACGCGATAGATTTCGTTCTTCTAACCAAAAAAGATAAGAAAATGGCGAGAAATGTCAATAAATATCCTCATTTGAGCCGTTGATTTTCTCTCGTCGTTCTGTTATAGTAATTATAATAATGAGTGGAAATATAATCCAGGAGGGTTGAAAATTCAGAGTTTCAACCGCTTCCTGTTCCTCACACCCCATCCAGGAGACTTGAATATGAAATCCAATCGACGAAAATTTTTGGGTATGGCGGCTGCGGCTCTTGCCGTTCCGACGTTAATTCCCCGCGACGTTATGGCGCAAGACGGCAAACCGGGCGCAAACGACAGAGTCAATATTGCCGGCATCGGCGTCGGCCGCATGGGATTTGGCGATATGAATACGACTTATCACATTGAAACGGCGAAAGTCGTTGGCTGCGCTGACGTCTTCCTGCCCCGCGCTCAGGACAGAGCCGCAAAATTGGGCTGCAATCCCGATAAGGACGCCGTTTTGGATTATCGCGAAATCCTTGACCGCAAAGACGTCGACGCGATTATTACCGCCACGCCGGAACAGTGGCGATCTCTGATTTGCATTCACGCCGCGCAAGCGGGCAAACACATCTTTGCGGAAAAGCCGGTGTCGCTGACCATTGCTGAAGGTCGATTGATGGTCAAGGCGGCTCGAAAATACAACGTCAAGTTCTCAACCGGCTCCATGCAGAGAAGTATGAACCCCAACTATCGCGGCTGCAAGTTCATTCGCGACGGCGGTCTGGGCAAGATTACCAAAGTCGTTGCCGCCAATTACGAATCCCCCTGGTTCTATGACATGAAAGCGGAAGAAATCCCGGAAGGCTTGGACTGGGAACGCTGGTGCGGGCCTGCTCCGCTGGTTGCATATCATCCTGAACTGTTTATTCCTCGCGGCAAGCCGGGCTGGCTGTCGTTCAGACCGTTCTCCGGCGGCGAAATGACCGGTTGGGGAACTCACGGGTTCGATCAGATTCAGTGGGCGCTGGGAATGCAGGAAACCGGTCCCGTCGAGATTATTGTAACAGGCGACAAACTCGAAGCCCCGACCTACGACAAGCCGGAAGATGCCAAACGCGGCAACCAGCTTTGCAATCAGCCGAAACTGGCGTACAAGTACGCTAACGGCATTGTCGTCAAACTCGGCGACGACGACGGTTCCGAAGGCAACCGCGGCGGCGGAATCTTCTTTGGAGAAAAAGGCAAAATGGAAATCTGGCGCAATAAGGTTACTGCTAATCCGCAAGAACTCGTCGATCAAGTCAACAAGATCGAAGTTCCTGAACTGCTGACCAAAAAACAGGGACACGACGCCCAGATTCGCAACTGGATCGACTGTATCAAGTTTGGCGGAACGCCCATTTCCGATTGCGAATACGCTCATCGCAGCGCGTCGGTTTGTCACATGCTCAACATCGCCCGATACGTTGGACATTCCCTCAAGTGGGATCCGGAAAAAGAAGTTTTCGATTCCGCCGACGCCAACGCCATGCTCGACCGCGAACGCCGCAAGGGATACGAGCTGCCGTCAGAAATCTGATTTGACAGGCAGATTGCTGAATAATTAAAGAAAACAGCGAGGATTGCGATTCCGTCTAACGCGGACTTAAAATCCTCGCTGAGTTTTTATAAAGCCGTTCTACGCTTGTTTATTCTCGTCTTCATGAAACGACTTGGTAAACGACTGGTCTATTCTCTGCTGAGAATAATTCTGGCTGGGCGGCGAAGCGGGAATTGCGCCGGAATCGACAAAATTTCTGGAAAACGACTGCTGCATTCGCGCCTGACGTCTGTCAACGTATCCAAACGGCGTTTCCGGTTCCGGAGCCTGCTGTTGAGACGCTGTATCCGGCATTGGAGGAACGTTTTGTTGTTCTCCCGGCTACTGTAACGTTTCAGTTGACGGCGCGGCGTCTGAACGAAGTCCTTCCCGAAAATCCGCCCAACGTTTGGAAAAGAACGTTACAATTCCTTTGAAAACAGTCTTGATTGTATACCCAATACGTTTCCAGTTTACGCGAATATACGGCTCGGTCATCCAGCTTGGTCGAGGCGGTTCCGGCTTGTTCTCCTGTTGAGAATATGCGTTGTCAATTGGCGGAGGAATAACGTTTTCTTCTGGAATTGAAGACGACTGCGGAGGTTGTTGGAATTCCGTCCCCTGCTGGTAATTAACGCCCTGCTGATACTCCATGCCAGGTTGAAATTCCATGCCTGGCTGGTAAGAATCCGTAATTAACCGTCCGCAATGCAAACAGAATATTTTACGGCCTGGCTGAATATTGACAATAGCCGTTTCACATCCGCAGACGTTACATCGAATTGTAGTTCTGTTTGCCATGATTCGGGATTGGTTTTGGATAAAAATATACGTCATTTGTTTTATTCAGGTTCTTCTGGCAATCTTGAAGCTGTTATACAGCTAAAGGCGCGCAGACGCCTGACAAATCTTTTACTATTAGTATATTCAATTCCACAACAATTACAAGGAGTTGGGCTGAAATATTTACGATTATTTAAGAATCAATACTTTACTGATAATTGGGTGGAACATTAAAAACAGTTCGAACAAACTATTATAAACTATTGTATATTTACTCGATTTTCGTTTTATACGTAACATGTAAATAATCCAGTTCCTATAAAAATTGATACTAAACATTTTTATAGTAATAAATCATAGAATTCAAAAAATATATATAAAAACCAAGTAATTTGATTTTTGAACAAAAATTGAGAATTATCTTGTTTCAGGGTATTGACATTTCTTTTATGACGGTTATACTGATTGTAACAATTAAAGAATGACTTTGTAAAAAGAGTAACAAGCGGAATTTTACGCAAATATAAATCGCAGTCAAAAACTAATTCCCAATAATTAACGCGTACAGGAGAAATGGAAATGCAGTTTTTTAAAAAACTTTTTGCTCAGAACAATTCTAAGCGCAAGAGCGTTTCTCGTTTCTCTCGTACTTCGCGATTTGAGCCTCTTGAAAATCGGGAACTGCTCACTGCGTCGCCGTCAGACGTTCCAATCAACATTGAAACCTATTCTCAACAATATCTGGAAGATGGAGTGTTTACCTGTAACGGGACGCTGACGTTTTCTTTTGTTGGTTCCGAAACGTCCAATCAGGCAGATGAAATGACGTTTTCCGCCGGGGGCGTTTCTATTACAGCAATTCCAACCGGGCTTTGCGTTAACGGGCAAGGCGAACCGTCGTCGACCGTTGTCGTAAACGTGCAAGCTGGCGATTCTTTCACCACCCCGCCGGGAAATATAAAATATCCAGACGGTCCGTTTGGCGTATACGGTTTAGAGGACTGGACGGACAACGACTATAACGATCTGGTCGTCAACGTTTCGTTTTTGCCGGACTACGTATCAGACCCTGACCCGGAATCCGATCCAAAGTGCGAATGTACTTGCGGAATTAACGACGTAACGCAAAACGCGGCAGGCTGGAAAGACCCGTCAAATTTCATTTCCCTTCCCGCCGACTTTTATAATATCTTAAATCTCAAAGCGGAATCCACGCTGCCGCAAAACGCCTTAAACGAATTCCCCGTCAGCGTCAAGGCAACGTATACGTTAAACAACAGCATTACGCAAGAAGTTTATTATACCGTCGGCTCGTTTGACCCGTCGGAGAAGTTCACAACGGCGGCTCAGCTGGATACAAGCTCGCTTTCTTCCGGACGCTATGACTGGACGATTGAACTGCTTTACACCTACGCTGACAATACAACGTCCAATGAAACGTTTTCCGGGCAAACCAGCATTGTCAACCTTTCAGACAGCCCCTACGGCGCAGGCGTCAATTTAACCGGTCTTTCCCATCTCAACTTTTCAGACTGGGACAATCAGGTCGGTTCCGGCATCAACTGGGAACGCTCATGCGGAAAGAAAGTCTGGTTTACGTGGGACGGAACGGACTTTATTGCGGAGGATGGCGAATCTGTCAATTCTACATTAACGTCCAACCTCAACGGAACGTATACGATTATTGACCACAACGAACGCTTTACGTTCAATTCCGCCGGGCAATTAACGCTTCGGGAAGGTCTGACAGACGGCGCTTTAACAACATGGGCGTACAACGCAGACGGAACCGCGAATTCTAAAACGGACGAATCCGGGCGCGTTACAACCTACAGTTATTCCAACGGTCTTTTATCGTCAGTAACGGATTTTGCCGGGCGAACAACAACCTATTCATACGACCAGTACAACCGTTTAACGACCATAGCTCAGCCGGCGGCAGACAATCAGAGCTTGCCTCAAACAACGTCGTTTACGTACGATGGAACGTCCAATCGGATTTTAACTCAAACAGACCCGGACGGTACGGTTACGGCGTACGCGTATCAAAACGGCGTTTTAACGTCGATAACCCGGAACGGGATTACGGAAATGCAGCAATCTGCGTTTGTCAGCCAGGCTCTGCCGGACTTGTCTGTTGAGGGCTATGACGCAGCCCATCCGGCGCAGCTTATAAGTCAGCAGGACGGACAGGGCGAATACGTCAATAAATACGGCGTAACGACCAGCTACGTTTTAGACGCTAACAACAACGTCGTTTATCAAAATACCAACGGGATAGAAATCTTTTCAACGTACGATTCCAACGGCTTGCTTTTACAGCGTACGGAGAATAATTCAAATACGTCCTCCGTTGATTACCGTCAAACGCTTTACGAATACGACGCCCGCGGGAACTTGACGCTCGTTACTTATCCGGACAACTCCACAGAAAGCTGGACGTACGACGGAACGTTTGATCAGGTTACTTCCTATACAGACCCGCTGGGGAACGTTACCCTTTATACGGTCGATTCCGTTACCGGCTTAACGACGTCTGCGCGTCAGGTTGTGGGTGAGGTTGACGATTTACAAAACGGAGAGACGGACGACGTTGTAACGCTCTACGCCTACAACGCCGACAAACGGCTTGTTTCCGTTACCGACGCGTTAGGTTTCGTTACCGCTTACACATACGACGCTCGCGGGAACGTCTTAACGGAAACGACGGCGTATGGAACCGCATTGGCGGCTGCCACGGTTTATACGTACGATTCAGCCGACCGGCTGACGTCTTCCACAGACCCGCTGGGGCGTACGACCAACTACCAGTACGACAATTTAGACCGTCTTATTCAAACGACGCTTCCCGCCGCGCAGACCGGGGCAGGCAGACTGACAACGCAGTCCGTCTATAACAACCTCGGTCAGCTGACGCAGTCAACCGACGTCAACGGCGCTGTAACCGTCTATACGTACAACGCCGCCGGACAGCTCGCGTCTGTTGCAACCGGCGCTTCAACCTCAACGTACGCCTACAATGCCTACGGAGACTTGCTAACCGTTACGGACTCTTTAGGCTCTGTAACCCGATACGAATACAACGCAAACGGAAAACTCATTGCGACGTATACGGAAGACGGCTTAGGAGATAGCGTTCAGACGTCTGCCACGACGTACGATGCCTGGGGCAGAACGGCAACCGAAACCAACGCCGCAGGCGTAACCTTGTCGTATGCGTACGATAAAATGGATCGCGTCGTTAAAATTACGCGTCTGAACGACAACGTCGTTTTGGAAACGCGAACCTACGACGCCGCCGGAAATCTCAAAACGGTCAAAGACGCCCTCAACCATACAACGACGTACACTTACGACGCGCTGGGGAACTTAACGCAAATCGTCAACCCGGACGGCTCTGCAACTCAATACGCCTACGACAAACTGGGGCGAATTGTATCGACAACAGACGCATTAGGGAATACAACGGCGTACACTTACGACGCCAACGGAAACCAGACGTCCGCAACCGACGCGGAAGGCAATACAACGTCTTATACCTACGATGCCGCCGGTCAGCTTGTTTCCTCTGCCGATCCCTCCGGCTCTGTCGCCTCCTATACTTACGACGGCTTAGGGAGAAATACGTCCGTTACGCTGTCTAATGCTTCTGGAACTGCGTCTACAACTACTTCAACGACGTATTCCATTGAGACTAATAACGGCGTCCGATACAACGTTGTAACGCAGTACGATGCGTTAGGAAACGCAACGGTTTCTACGTATGATGTTTACGGAGACTTGCTTTCCGTCCAGCAGGGAACGGCGATTACAACATACGCCTACAATTCAGAAGGGCAGCTTTTATCGCAGACAGACGCTCTTAATCATACAACCCAATACGCCTACGACTATTTAGGAAACCTTGCTTCCGTAACCGCCGCGGACAATACCGTAACGACCTATAATTACAACGCCGCCGGTCAGCTTATTTCGCAAACGGACGCGTTAGGGGCTGTAACCCAATACTCATACGACTATTCCGGCAGCGTTGTTTCTACGGTTGTTATCAACAATACGGGGTCTTTAGCTCCTTCTAGCGATGATCTTTCTCCTGTCGATTCTTGGCTGGATACCGCTCAGACGTTTAACGGAACTTCTGATAAAGTCGTCATTGGCAACCCGTCAGACCTCAACTTTACCGGGGAAATTACGCTGACCGCAACCGTTAAAATAGACGCTTTCGGCGGCGCTCAGGATATTCTCGCTCACGGCTACACGAGAAACCCGAACGCAGAAGTCTTTTTAAGATTGAGCGGAAATAAAATTCAGGTTGGCTCCTATAACGGCTCAAACCACTATACAGAATCGACGTTATCCAACGACGATTTAGGTCAATGGATAACCTTTACCGGAACGTACGACGGAACGAACTGGAACCTGTACAAAGACGGCGTCTTGATTGCCTCGTCTGCGTCCAGCGTCGGCGCTGTTACCGTCAATGCAGACTGGGTTATCGGCGCCAGCGCTCAAAACGACCGCTTTTTCGACGGGGACATCAAAGACGTTGCCATTTGGGATTCCGCGCTGTCGGCAGAAGAAATCCAGCTGTACCGCCAGTACGGAGCGTGTCAGTATACCTCGCTGAACAAATCAACCTACAACGCCGCCGGCTGGCTGACGTCCTCAACCGACGCCAACGGCAATACAACGTCCTATACGTACGATTCTATGGGACGCGTTTTAACTGTAACCGACGCGCTGAACCAAACAACGTCGTATTCCTACGATTTACTCGGTCGCGTATACGAACAGACAACCCCGCAAGGAGCAGTTACAAGATATACCTACGACGCCGTCGGGAACGTTTTGAAAACCGAACAATACGATTCGACTCAAACCGCGCTGCCCGCCGCGTCCTGGTTAGACGTCGCTGAGACGTTTAACGGTACTTCCGATAAAGTCGTTATCGGCAACCAGTCTGAACTCAACTTTACGGGAGAAATTACGCTGACAGCAACGGTAAAAATCGACGCTTTCAACGGCTTGCAGGACATCCTCGCTCATGGCTACACGCAAAACCCGAACGCAGAAGTCTTTTTAAGATTAAACGGTAATAAAATCCAGGTTGGTTCGTACAACGGACAGACGTATTATACAGAATCGACGCTTTCGGAATCCGATTTAGGACAATGGATTACCTTTACCGGAACGTACGACGGGGAGAACTGGAACTTGTATAAAGACGGCGTCTTAATAGCCTCGTCCGCGTCCTCCGTCGGCGCGGTTACCGTCAACGCAGACTGGGTCATCGGCGCCAGCGCCCAAAACAACCGCTTTTTCGACGGGGACATCAAAGACGTCGCTGTTTACCGTTCCGCACTTTCCGCCTCGCAAGTCGCCGCCCTCTATAACGGAACGCTCGATAACAACGTTATAACAACTCTCTATACATACACGCCCACCGGGGCTGTCGCCTCCATTACCGACCCAGAAGGGAATACAACCTCCTACAGCTACGACTACAGAGGACTTGTCATTTCCGAAACCAACGCCAAAGGATATACGCGATATTTTGAATATGACGCGGCAGGCAGACTGACAGAAAAGACCGACCGCAACGGGCGGGTTACAACCTATACCTACGATGCCGCCGGACGGCTGACGTCTGAAAGTTGGCTCGATTCGTCCAATAACGCCGTTAATACGTTTACGTATCAGTACGATATATTAGGAAACTTGCTGTCGGCTTTTGACGGCGTTTCCTGTTGCGATTATACATACGATATAATGAATCGTATTGATTCAAAGATTATTCTCTTTGACGCTCAAATGGCGATATTTAGCTATTCCTACGATACATTAGGGCGCCAAACGGAATCGTCGTTAAGATTAAATGGCGTACAGGACAGAACAATTAACATTGAATACGACTATTTAGGACGCGCTCTTTCCGCCGAACTGACCGGGAACGCAATAAATGATATTTTAGCTGAGTTTGATTATAACGCAGTTGGGGCTTTAACTAATGTTAATCGTTACGAATGGGACGATAACGACGATTTATACGAACTGATTGCCAAATCGAATATTCAGTACAACGCCAGAAATCAGATTACGTCTATTAACCATCAAGATTCAAACAATAACAATATCGTTTCTCATGGTTATTTATACAACGCTGACGGGAACATCTCGCAGTATACAAATTCCCTTGACGGTTCCGTTCTGTACGATTACGACTTCTTGGGACAGCTTATTGGCGCGGATTATTCTAATTTGAATATTCCAGACGAATCGTATCAATACGACCTCAACGGGAACCGGGAACTTGTTACCAACGCCAACGGCGATTTAGTCGTATATTCAACTGGATTAAATAACGAACTCAATTCAGATGGTAATTATTCCTATACCTACGATGCAGAAGGGAATAGAATAAGTAAAACAAATTCCACTGGAACAGAGCGAGAATTATACGAATGGGATTATAGAAATCGTTTGTCAAAAGTAACAAAACAAACGTATGATTCTGTTTCGGAAACATGGGAAGACGTTCAGATCGTTGAATACGCCTACGACTACAACAACGTTTTAATCAGAAAAGTTTTAGACGCCAACGGTGACGGAACGGCGGATTCAAAGACGTTATTCCTGCCGGAAAATTATCAAACCGCTATTCAATTAGACGACGCCGATTTAAGCGATTCAACCTACGAAACCGTTTCGCACCGTTACCTTTGGACGCCGGGACAACAAGACAAACTCTTAGCTGACGTTACTCCGACAGAAACCCTCTGGACGCTGACCGACCACCTCGGCACCATCCGCGACATCGTGAAGAACACGCCTTCCGGTCTGATCGTTCCCGCTCATATCATCTACGACGCCTACGGAAACGTTTTGAGCTGCAAAGACCCCAACGGAACGGACGTTTCCAACCCCGTCATCTTCGGCTTTACAGGTAAATACTTCGACGCCGACACGCAGCTTCAAAACAACGTCAACCGCTGGTACGATTCCACAACCGGACGCTGGCTCTCCACCGACCCCATCGGCTTCAACGGCAACGATACAAACCTGTATCGGTACGTGGGGAATAGTATTAATCATTATTTAGATTTTAATGGTCTTGTTAAATTAATGCCTATCCATGTAAAGTACTACTGTGATAAATGTGGAACGTTTGTTATCCCCAAAACGAAGGAAGTATATTCTGTACAACATATTAACATTAGAACCCCAATTACCTTTAAAGGTATTTTTGCAGCCCAATTAAAAATTCAAGTTGATACAGGCATTAAAAAATTGACATATAACGAAGAGATAAACGTCATAAAATATCTGAAAGATATTTGGGAAGATGAATTTATTATATTAAAAGAGACTATAGATAATCGTCCTAAAGGAGGTTGCAAAAAAGGTAAAATGTATCGTGTATATTCAGATAAAAGTAAAGCACAATCAGAGTTTAAAATAAAAATTCCCTTAGATCAACGAAAACGTACATATTCTAGTGAGATTTCTGTTTCTTTTGACGAAACCGGTAAAATCATAGCTTTTCATGGAATTAAAATTAAGTATCAAATTGAATATGAGATTGATACAGGGGCAGAAATTTTGATAGAATATTTTCACTGTCATTGTTAAGTTTATGTACATTTTTCTCTGATGGTGAAAACTGGTGTAATGTAAGGAAAATGTATAGTATATTTTATCATTTTTTTCTTGATCGAATACAGGATGGAATCATGAAAACAGTTCAATTTGTAACATATATGATATTATTTACATCTGTAAACATTTTGTTTGCTCAAGATACTAAAATGATATTAACGCCTGTTGAGAATTTACCTTCTATTCATTCTTCTGTCATTAATGACGACGATATTAAGAAACATAAACAGTCTGGTGGAATGTACTTTTCAGAAGATGGAAGACATTCCGTTGGAGAAGTCGTTATTCAAGCAAAAGACGGAATCCCAGTACATTTCGGGTTGTTTATTGATGGTCTGCATTTAATGCCTCTCCCATGCGATCGCCTTTTATCGTTTATTCAGGTCTTTCCAGAATCTGGATTTTTTAAATATGGTTACAAGAATTGCATCTCTGATAAGTCTTACGAGGTTCTTTGTCTAGCGGGAAAAGGCGAATTATTTACATTGGAATATGAAACTTTAGAATACGGTGGAATATCTGACGCTTGGTTTGAGAAGATTGAAGGCGTTCCGTATATATTTGTTGTCGTTTCACAAAAACAGGGCAGATATCAATCATGGGGAGTTGATCCTGAATCGCTTAGATCAATGATTCCTTTGGGCGAAAACCAGAATTATATCTATAAAACGTTCTCTAGCCCGGATAGCAAGGTCTCTTTTCGCCTTAATACCGAAGAAAATAATTATCTTCAGAAGCTGGTATATGTAGATTCTCAAGGCAACGAAAAGGCAATTACCGGTCCTTGTAAAGCAATCTATGGTATTCACGCATATAAAGATAGTTGTTATTTTGCAACTATCTCAGAACAAGGAAAAACATATAATTATTGGAATAATGGAAATTTAACAAAACTGGATTTTAAAACGCTAGATTATCCAGAAATCGTTAAAAATGTTGAGGAAACAGATGACAAGAAGAGCTATACCATAAAAACAAAAGACAAACGGTACGGACCGTTTCCATTGGCAAACTCTCTTGTCCTTTCGGGCGACTACAGCCATTGGTCTGCCGTTGTAAAACGAACCGCCGACAGCAAGTTTTGTTTTATAATTGATGGGAAATTCTCTCAAGAATTCGACGATATTATGAAAATAAACGATTACGTTAGAAGCGACTCGTGGCATACATATGCCCGACGTGGAAATCAATGGTATCGCGTCGAAATAAAATGGGATGACGCTTCTGACAAGGAGTGAATAGTTTTGGGGCATTTACCTAAATTTTGGCTCCCTAACAAAATCTATGGGTAAGTTTTGATTCAGGTAATTTCCAATGTGTATGAAATATAATTGAAATTATTTGTATTTTCCCATTCATAGATATTGTTTTATCATTTAGAACGTATTATAATATCGACAGATAACTCAAAATAAACAACATTTTCCCAATGCTCCGAATGCTTCATAATTCTGCCGTTGAATTAGCGTCCCCTCTTTTCCGCCGAAAGAGGAAACGAGGCGATACAGGCTCGCGTTCGTCAGCGGGATTACAGCCGTTCTCTATCGTTGGGCGCCGTTATTCTGCCGGTTCGTATCGTCGGCTTTCTCCCTTCTTCTCTGACCGTTTCGAACGCCGCGGTCTGGTTTATGTTGGCTCGTCCATTCAGCACAAGACCGCTTCGGACGCTGTTTTTGCGGAATACAATTTTATCTGGGACGCAGGAAATCGAATAACGGAATTTGAAACCGTGGACGGTACGGCGGAATATACATACGACAAAACCGGTCAGCTCACCGGCGCTGATTACGATTATATTACAGACGAACTGTATACCTACGACAACAACGGCAACAGAACGAACGCCGGATACGTAACGGGAGATAATAACGAAACGCTTTCCGATGGTACATATCGCTACAGCTACGACGCCGAAGGCAACCGAACCGAGAAATTCCTTTGGAACGATACGAATAATGACGGCATAATTGACGATTCAGAGAAAACGTTAGTTCAAACATTCGAATGGGACTATCGCAACCGTCTTTCCTCTGTTACCAATTACGAAAACGGAATCGCTAAAGAGATAATAGATTATCTGTACGATTATCTCAATCTGATGATTGAACGTACCGTAACAGACGCGGCAACGTCCATTTTACAATCGTCTGATTTTAACATCTATTCCAACGGTCAAATCATCTTGGAATACGATACAACATCCAGCGTTGACGTTGTAAAATCCATTAACCTTTGGGGCGCCAATATTGACGAACTTGTCGCAGTTGAACAGATGGCTCAATCCGTCAATGATAGCAACGTTATTCTCTGGACATACGGCGACTACTTAAACTCCATCCGCGACGTTGTATTATACGATTCCATCGCCCAAACCGCCGCTGTCGTCAACCACATCATCTACAACGCCTTCGGCGTCCTTGTTTCCTCCACCGATGGCAACCTAAACAATCCAACCGCAATTTCCCCGCTTCTCAAATTTCGCTATACCGGCAAATTTTTCGACGATTCTACCGGTCTGCAAAACAACATCAACCGCTGGTACGACAACACAACGGGACGCTGGCTCTCTACCGACCCCATCGAGTTCAATGGAGGAGATGTAAATCTGTATAGGTATGTTGGAAATAGTGTTAAAAAAGTAGATTATTTGGGTACAGATTCTTATTCAACACTAGATAAACCATATAAAACTGGCTTTTTTGGGAAAGTAACTCCTCCAGATGCTATTGATATTTTACAAACATCAAAAGAATTAAAAAAAGATTATTCTGTAAAAGATGGGATTTTGACTATCGAAATTAATAATTATGCATTACGTTTTATTTATAAGCCCGCTAGACCAATTGATGATATAGATGAATCAATTATGTTTATTCAAATTGCTAAGGTTTGGGATACAAGGGCATACGAAAGAGTTAATCCGGATGAAGCTCAACGATTAAAACAATGGCATTTAGATGGAGCAGGTGACGAACAAGACTATACAAATGTTGAGAATCCTTTTTGGAAAAGTAATAATATCCCATGGAATTGGAATAACAGAACTCCAGTAAATAATGGTATAGTTTCAAACGGTAAAAGTATTGGTATGTATGATAGCCCTGGAACAAGCGGAGGAGGCGTTGGACCACAATATAATTACCATGCGGATTTTTATACTGCAATTTTAAGAAAGAATTGTGATAAGAAATACAAAGAAAGCTATGAATGGATAGCTGTAATTCATTGGTCATATGAAATCAAAATTACATGGTTATGGGGTAACAATGATTATAAACTCTCAATTTACTCAATTAATACAGATGTTGCAGAGGAGATAAAAAAAGCTATATTAAAAGCGGCTAACGAATATATATCAGATAAAGATAATTATATCAATAAGGAAAAATATAAATTAAACAAAGATGGTAATATTACTATAGGTGATTTAAATAGATCAAGCAATGAATGATATTGTGAGTATAAATATTAAAGAATTGGCAAGTAATATGATATCAAAATTTTATAGCTATTTACAGATATTTCTATTTGGAAATATACTCATTTCGTCTATTCTTATACAGTTTACAGGATGGCTTATTATTCTGATGCTAAATTCTAATTTTTATATGACATACTCATATGGATATCCATTTACATTTTATTGCGCTGATGGTTATTTTAACGAATCATATCATGAATTAAATTTTTATTCTTTATGTAATAATGTGAAAACACAAGAAGACTTTCAGTATTATAATTCTGCACCTTCTGCGATATATCTCAGTCCTTGTAATAATCCTGTAGAATTTGATTCTGGAGTAAGCATAAATCTAAAATATGCCAGAACAGGTATTTTTCTATTTGAAGAAAAAAAAGGTTGGTTATATGGCAAGATGTTTCCAAATTACATAGAGTTTCCTTTTCGTGTTATACTAAACCTTATATATATTGTTGTAACTTTTTACAGTACTGTATATTATATGTATTATTTCAATCAATTACAAGTCAAAAAAATACTGATTGTAATTGCATCTTTGTTTTTACATGTAATATTCATTTTAACTTGGTGGAATCTGTATAACAATTTTGTAACTGCGTATAATTGGTTTTACAATTTATTGTTTGTAATAAATATCATTAACAGTATTATGATACTTGGTTTTATTGTCGATTATACTATATCAAAGAGAATGCAAAAGAAAGATATATTATAAATGTACGCCTTTATGTCATAATGTATAATGCTTATATGAACATAAAGCGCCATGTTTTCTAAGCATAATCGAAAATACAACAAGATAATAATTTAGGCTCTCTAACAAAATCTATGGGTAAGTTCTGGCTCGGGCAATTTCCCAAGTGCATGGAATATATTTGAAATTATTTGTATTTCCCTATACGTAAGCCTTGTTTTATCCTTTAGAACGTTTTATAATATCAACAGATAACTCAAGATAAACAACAATTTCCCAATGCCCCGAATGGTTCATAATTCTGCCGTTGAATTAGCGTCCCCTCTTTTCCGCCGAAAGAGGAAACGGGGCAATACCGGCTCACGTTCGGTAGTTGGGGTACGGTTGCCGTTCTCAATCGTTGGGCGCCGTTATTCCGCCGGCTCTTCTTGCCGGTTTTCTCCCTTCTTTTCCGACCGTTTCGAACGCCGCGGGCTGGTTTACGTTGGCGCGTCCATTCAGCACAAAACCGCTTCAGACGCTGTATTTGCGGAATACGATTTTACCTGGGACGCGGGAAACCGAATAACGGAATTTGAAACCGTTGACGGTACGGCGGAATATACGTACGATAAAACCGGACAGCTCACCGGCGCGGACTACGATTATATTACAGACGAACTATATACCTACGACGATAACGGCAACCGAACAAACGCCGGATACCTAACGGGAGAGAATAACGAAACGCTTTCTGACGGCATGTATCGTTACAGTTACGATAACGAAGGCAACCGAACCGAAAAATTCCTCTGGACGGATACGAACAACGACGGCATAATTGACGATTCGGAAAAGACGCTTGTTCAGACGTACGAATGGGACTATAGAAATAGATTAGAAAGCGTTACCAATTATGAAAACGGAATCGCAAAAGAGGTTATGGATTACCTGTACGACTATCTCAATCTGATGATTGAACGTACTGTTACAGACGCAGCAACGTCTGTTTTACAATCGTCTGAATACAATCTGTACTCTAACGGACAAGTCGTTTTAGAATACGACACAACCTCATCTGTTGACGTTGTAAAATCCGTTAACCTCTGGGGCGCCAACATTGACGAACTTGTCGCAGTAGAACAGATGGCTCAATCCGTCAGCGATAACAACATCGTTCTCTGGTCGTATGGCGACCATCTGAATAGCATCCGCGACATCGTGTTATACGATTCCATCACCCAAACCACCGCAGTTGTCAATCACCTCATCTACAACGCCTTTGGCGTCTTGGTTTCTTCAACCGATGGTTCCACAAACAACCCCATTTCCATCTCCCCGCTTCTTAAATACCGCTACACCGGCAAATTCTTTGATGATTCCACCGGTCTGCAAAACAACATCAACCGTTGGTATGACAACACTACGGGTAAATGGTTGTCTGTTGATCCAATCGGATTCAATGGCGGAGATGAGAATTTGTATCGGTATGTGGGAAATCAAGCGGACTCATGTAGCGATTATACAGGTCTATATGAATTTGCTAAAATTTACGATTATATTAATAACAATATTAATGTTAGTTATATCCAAAGAGTTTTCGAACGAGTATCTAGTTCTTTATCACAACTGATGCAACCTAAAGGATCTAAAATTGTCAATACAGATTTTAATTTTATAAAAAGTGAAAGACAATTGATGTTAGGTCGTTGTGGTAATTTTCATGAAATTAAAACATATGATTTAAAATTTAATCCAGGAAGGTTGTATTTTTCTAATATAGCTTGGGAAATTAAACGTGGAATAGATTTTACAAATATTTTTCAAGCTTATACAAAAGTGTATGCATCTTTGACTCCATATATTGATATTAATTTAAATTTTAGAATTACTATGGAAACGAATTGTAATACACCAAAAGGAGAAATGAGAATTGTAGATGTTTCTGGATATGGTGGAGCAAAAATTGGTGTTTTGGCTAAACTTTTTGGTGAAGCCAAATTAAGCATCGCTAATAATAATTTATTTAATATTATGACGCAAGTCTATATAAATGGTTATATTGATATAAAGTTTCAAATGTCATATAATAACAGCAATAGTACGCGTTACTATGCAATTGCATCAGGTATAATAACTGGAGGTCTTTCAGCTCGTCTAAATAATCAACAGTTACTGCCAATTTATAATTTTACTGTTGGAACGAATACTCCACAAAAAGTATTTGAAACAACGATAACTTTTTCGAAATATTAAATTATGACGTTGAATTATAAATTTTGTGGTTTGAAATACTCGTTGTTTTATACGTTGATTTTCAACAGCGTCTGTTTGTCCTTTTTGTTTTGTACATCTTACGCTGAAAGTCAGGAAGAATCGCCTACGCCCAATGCGGTTATATTGAACTACGCAATAAATAAAGGCGGTTCACAGCAGGAAGCGCAGTTTATCAAGGATTATTTCAATCGATTGGATAATCGATTATTAAATAACCAATTGAGCTATTCCCAGTATCTTGGCGAATTGGATCAATGGCAAGCAAATCCTTTAATCAATCCGTGCGCTGCGATTTCCCGCAACGCTCAATACGTTGCGGTTTCTCGCTGGCATGGTGATATTGAGATTTATCAGCTGAACGGAAAAAAGGAACTTGTATCCAAAATTAAACCTGATACAAGTGCTCCTTTTGACTTTTCGCTTCCTGTCATGCATTTCT
The DNA here is from genome assembly GCA_017557195.1 of Thermoguttaceae bacterium. Classification (GTDB taxonomy): domain Bacteria; phylum Planctomycetota; class Planctomycetia; order Pirellulales; family Thermoguttaceae; genus RUG11551. The sequence goes on from JAFZAL010000166.1 coordinate 27,718, forward strand.
GCAAACAGGATTCTCAATTGGCGATTCTCTATCGGAAAAACGTCTGTGAATATGAAATTACTGTTCACGATATTAAAACAGGAGCGAAGATACAATCAATTGAGATTCCTAAAATCGTCTGCAATAACCAGGGAAAATATCGAATCCTAAAACCGGAAGAAACCGTTATTTATCCCAACGCTCAAAATAAACTCGTTTTTCAAACGCCCGGCGAACCTGTAACAGGCGTTGACAACGAAACGGGGCAAAAGTTTTCTATGCAAGTTTTTGAAACAACCGAGTTAGTGCCGTTACAAACAATCTGGCGTCCTCAATTGACAGGAACGGTTTTTGCCTTTTCAGACGACATGCGATATTTGGTCTACGCCATGGAGTTCAAAAGCGATAATCTGGACGCTCCGACCGGTTTGATCTGCCTCCATGACTTGTCCATCAGCAAAAAGGATCCGATTATTATTCCTGTTCGTCAAGATAATATGACGGCGTCTCCGATAAACAATTCAAATGGATTGCAGCCGATGGTTTACAGTAGTTATCAGATCGGAACCGTTCGGAACCCGTATTATAATTCACAAACTAAAGAGTTTGTTTTTACTGTGGACTCCAAATGCGGTCTTGCCGCTGTTTCGCTGAGCAATCCCGAAAAACTCGCTTTTTATACAAATTCTATTTCTGCTTTTAACGACGATTCATTTTCACTATACCCGCAATACAGCGCGGCGTATTCCCAAAATCAACTGTTAACGTTAACATCGGCAGCGTCCTTGTCTAACAACGCGTCTGGTCAGCATGTATTTATCAACGGCAATACCAGCTCGGAAGTTTACGATGTTGCCAATCCGACGGCGACAGCGGAACAAATATATCCACCCGTTGACAATAGCGATAGAAGGGAAACGGTTGAGATTTGGAAATATTTTGATATTAACGGTCAGAAGAACATTCAGCGTCAGGGAAATTCAATTGTACTGCCCCGGAATTATCGCGTATCGAGTACGGCGTTTTCTCCGAACAGTCAGTATCTGGCGGTTGCAGTTCAGGACGTTTCAAAAACTCTGGAATTGGGTAAAGTCTATATTTACGACGTCAAAACGGGCAAAGCCCTTTTCCAAATCTTACCGGGTCAGAAAAAAACGACGTACCATATTTTGGCGTTTACGCCAGACTCCGAAGAAATCGTTGTTATTTCGCTTTCGTATAAGAATTCAATCTGCACAGTTCGACATTACGATGTTAAATTGCATAAAATATTGCACATATATAAACTATAGTTAAAAATTTAGTATGAAATAATGATGATAAACTAAAGAATAGAATACGTTTGACGGACAAACGGCGTTGTTTGATTACGCCTACGATTTAGTAGGACGTCAGACGCAGTCCGCCTTGACATTAAATAACGTTTCGGATAGAATTATTGATACTCAGTACGATTACATGGGACGGGCAGTTGCGGTCAGACTGCACGGAACCGCGAATTCTGCAATAGACGATATAATGGCAGCATTTGACTATAACGCCGTAGGCGCTTTAACTGACGTTCGACGCTTTGAATGGGACGATACAGACGAACTATATAATCTGATCGCTCAATCGCAGTACCAGTACAACGCCAGAAATCAGATTACGTCTATTAACCATCAAGATTCAAACAATAGCAATATCGTTTCTCACGGTTATTTATACGACGCGGACGGGAACATCTCGCAGTATACGAATTCCCTTGACGGTTCCGTTCTGTACGATTACGATTTCTTAGGACAACTCACCGGCGCTGACTATTCCAACTTGTTGATTCACGACGAATCGTATCAGTACGACCTCAACGGGAACCGGGAACTTGTAACCAACGCCAACGGCGATTTAGTCGTATATTCAACTGGATTAAATAACGAACTCAATTCAGATGGTAATTATTCGTATACTTACGACGCCGAAGGAAACCGCATTTCCAAAACCAACGCCGCCGGAACGGAAAGAGAACTGTATTCTTGGGATTATAGAAACCGATTAGAAAGCGTTACAAAACAGGAATACAACGTAACCACGCAAGAATGGGAAACCGTTCAGATCGTTGAATACGCTTACGACTACAACAACGTATTAATCCGTAAAGTTTTAGACGCAGACGGCGATGGCATATCCGATAGCAAGACTATTTTCCTGCCGGAGAATTACCAAACGGCTATTCAATTAGACGACGCCGATTTAAGCGATTCAACCTACGAAACCGTTTCGCACCGTTACCTCTGGACGCCGGGTCAGCAAGACAAACTCCTGGCTGACGTAACGCCGACAGAAATCCTCTGGACGCTGACCGACCACCTCGGCACCATCCGCGACATCGTGAAGAACACGCCTTCCGGTCTTGTCGTTCCTGCTCATATAATCTACGACGCCTACGGCAACGTCTTGAGCTGCAAAGACGCCAACGGAACGAACGTTTCTAATCCCGTTCTTTTCGGCTTCACCGGTAAATACTTCGACGCCGACACACAGTTGCAGAACAACGTCAACCGCTGGTATGATTCCGCAATCGGACGCTGGCTCTCCACTGACCCCATCGGCTTTAATGGTAACGATACAAACCTGTATCGGTACGTGGGGAACAAAATTACCCAATTTATTGATTACTTAGGTTATAAATCATGTAGATGTGAGCAACTTTTGGAACAATTTGTTAAATCGGAACAATTTCAATTCGATTTATACTTAGCTGGTAAAAAAGACTCTTATTTTTTATCAAATGGTAATAAAATTTATTTTCTTCGCGAGAAGGATTTACCTGATTATTTACGTGACGATAAACTAAAAAGAAATTATCAAATTGATGAGTCGTATCAATTGTCGCAAAATGTTAAGCGATGGGATAGAACACGGAATAGCAAGATAAATTTTAAAGATTTGTTTTCAAGAAAACAATATACTATAAGAATTTCTTGTGGTGATTGTTTATCATCTCATGGTGCAATTGCAAGCGTACAATGTAAAGGTAATGGGTTAAGAAATATATGCTTATCTAAAAACAGACTAGAAAACGTTAATCCCAAAACTTTTAATTTAATATTACTTCATGAAATTGCTCATTTAATTACTAAACCAGATTATATCTGTAAGAGTAAGCCAACTATAAATGAATGTTTAGCTGCTGAATCAGAGGCGCATGCTTATGCCTATGATACAGTTATGTTATATAATCCTGATGTAATTACCGAAGTACCAAATGATATTTCTACACTTTTTTTAATGAGAGAGATGTTTATCAAATATGCTGCCTATTTGTCATGTAAATACTTAGGAGTAAAAGATAATCCATGTTCTAATCGCGAAAAATTATCTCCCTATGAGGTCAAAGTATGCGATTATCTCGATACTTTAGCACCTAAGAATTAAGAAATGTTTCAGGATTAGAATTCATCATGAATGCGTCTCAATTTGTCTTTCGATTTTTAACTGCGCTGTTTTCAGCCGTTATATCGTTGTTTTCATCGGCGTTTGCAAATGAACCGCTTTCGCCGATGGAATTGTGCAAAGAGACGTTTTACAGCTCGTCAGGGCAAATGTCTGCAAGTGAATTATACGATTTTGGGGAATCGTTTGATTCTGACTCGGATCGTGAAAAGTATTTAAATTTCTGGGCAAAGTCGGAGACGTTTTGTCAGAAAGCGGTTTTAATCAAACTCTTTTACCATCCCGTTTTTCGATACAACTATCCAGAACTGTTCAAACAGCGTCAATGTATAATTCAAATCATAAATGAATTAAAAAGAAAGACCCAGTTTGACATTACAGATTTTTATATTTTGAATCAGCTTTGTCATCTGGAGCCGGATGTATTAAAACCTGAGCTGTTGAGCCTGGCAAGAAAAATTGGAAATATTCCAACAGTTTGGGAGTATAAAAAGAGCCAGTTTGAACTGGAATTTCTTTTTAAACATAGCGTCCTGACGGATCAATATTTTTCCGAATTCTTTGGTTACGACTGGATTGAGAGCGATTGCTTACCCAGTTGGCTGGGAGAATTGCATTGCATTTCCGCTTTAGGCTCCGACGTTTCAGATGAAGTTATTGTCAGGGAAATTCGCAAATTGGAAGAGTTGTTTAGTAATCTTAAAAAGAATTACGCCCTGTGGACAGCTGCCAGAGCGAATGAACTCGGGCAGGAAAACGAAGCTGTCTGGAATGAGTATTGCTATGTTTATGACGGTATATCGCAAATCCTACGTTCCCTGCGCTATTGTGGAAAGAGAAGTTCTCAAGCGCTGCCGATTTTGTATAACATACTTGATTATCAAAAATCTACCGAGAAACATCATATTTGTTCTCTTCTTGATAAATATGAAATTGCAATGACAATTATTTCAATCAATCCAGACGATCAAATAGCAATAGCTTGGATATTTCCGTTCTGTCTGGAAAGTAATTATAAGCAATTGACAGAGTCTGATTTTCAACTCTATGATTTTCTTTGCTGTTTGCCATTCTCAGATTATCGTGGAGAACTTTTGAATAATAAATTATTCTGTCGTAAATTAGAGCAACTTCGGAGAGATAATAAAATTTCTTTTTCCGATTATGTTCGTTTTTTTAGTTATTCGTGTATTACATCAGAGCAATATACAATAATCAGTTGTCAGATTATAAAATTCTATAAGAATGATCTACGTGGCATTTCACCTTTTGTTATTACAGATTTCTTTATAAGTCAACGTCAACGACTGAACGTAAAATCGGATTTAATGAAAATTCTTGAATATTATTGGGATCATAATATATCAATGCCAGATAATGTAATAATCACAAAGGAAATCATATCTTCTGTTGAAGAATATCCGGATTTGGTTTTAATAGATTTATGCATTCAGTCTTGTTTGTCCTTTTTTACACCAGAAGAAGTTGTGAATTATCTAATAAACCATCTCGATAAAAAGAACGCGGAGTTATTATTAAGTCGATTTAAAATACAAATACAATCCGGGATTGGCAATTATGACTTGTTACCTATAACATTTAATAAAAAAGGTACGCTTCAACTTTTTTACAAGAGACTTGAAAAATATCCTAAAAACACACCTGAATATATTTTATTTAAAGATTTCTTAGAACAATGAACTATATCGAAAAAAGCTGTCAGGACAAGACTATTCATTAGTATTAAAGGCTCTCTAACAAAATCTATGGATAAGTTTTGGTTCAGACAGTTTTCCATGTTTATGAAATTTAATTGAAATTATTTGATATTTTCCTATTTGCAGGACTTGATTTATCCTTTAGAACGTTTTATAATATCAACAGATAATTCAAGATAAACAACAATTTCCCAATGCTCCGTTCGGTTCATAATCCTGCCGTTGAATTAGCGTCCCCTCTTTTCCGACGAAAGAGGAAACGTGGCAATATGAACTCATGTTCATCTGCGCGGTTACAGTCGTTCTCAAAAGTTGGGCGCCGTTATTCCGCCGGTTCGTCTCGCCGGGGTTCTCCCTTCTTCTCCGACCACTTCGAACGCCGTGAGTTGGTTTACATTGGCGTTTGTTTAGTTATTGTCTTTTACAACTTCATAATAATCGGGGAAAGAACAGCTTTTAGAAAGTCGTTTCTATTCACTCTTGTTTTTCGTCAAGCTTTGCGTCCTGCTCTGCTGAATTCTCAGTTGTCTTGTCGTTCTTAACCAGCTTGAACATGACAAGCGCCAGCGGCGGGAGCGTAATCTGCATCGACGCCGGGCGCCCTTGACATTCGACCGACGTTGCTTTGACAAACGCCTGACCAACGTTCGACCCGGAATAATACGAGGAATCTGAGTTGAATATAACCTCGTACGTCCCGGATTTCGGAACGCCGACCCAGAAGTCGTATCGGACAATCGGCGTAAAGTTCGCGACAACGACAATAAACTCGCCTGACTTCGATTTTCTAATAAACGACAGCGTACTGGCATCGGAGTTGTTACAGTCAATCCACTCGAACCCTTCCCATTCGAATTCGAGTTCATGGAGAGCAGGTTCGTTTTTGTACAGACTGTTTAAGTCGCCCGTCATGCGGACAAGCCCTTGCGGGGAATCGTATTGCAGCTGACCCCAGTCCAGTTCGTTGTCGAAATCCCATTCCGTCCACTGTCCCAGTTCCGCTCCCATAAAGAGCAGCTTTTTCCCGGGATGCGTCCACTGAAACGCCGTTAAAAGGCGTAAATTGGCGTACTTTTGCCACATGTCGCCGGGCATTTGGTTAATCAGCGCGCCCTTGCAGTGAACGACTTCATCGTGTGACAACGGGAGAACGAAGTTCTCGCTGAAAGCGTACATCAAGCTGAACGTCAGATTGTTTTGATGGTACTTTCGATAGACGGGATCGTTGCGGAAATAGCGAAGCGTATCGTTCATCCAGCCCATGTTCCATTTCAGAGAGAATCCCAAACCTCCGACGTAAGTTGGACGGCTCACGCCCGGCCAGGCGGTGGATTCCTCGGCGATGGTCAGAACGCCGGGGTACTGAATCCCGACCTGCTCGTTCATCATTTTGAGGAAGCTGACCGCCGCGAGATTCTCTCGACCGCCGAACTCGTTGGGAACCCAGTCGCCTTCTTTGCGGCTGTAGTCAAGATAAAGCATCGACGCGACTGCGTCAACGCGCAACCCGTCAATGTGATATTTATCCAGCCAAAACAGTGCGTTGGAAATGAGGAAGTTGCGGACTTCATATCGGCTGTAGTTGAAAATGTACGTTCCCCAGTCGCGATGTTCGCCTTGACGCGGGTCTTGATGTTCGTACAGAGCCGTGCCGTCAAAACGAGCCAGGCCGTTGGCGTCTTTGGGGAAATGAGCGGGAACCCAGTCCATAATAACGCCGATCCCGTTTTCGTGACATTTGTCAACCAGATACATAAAATCTTCCGGTTTCCCGTATCGCGCCGTCGGACAGAAATACCCGACTATCTGGTATCCCCACGACGCTGTCAGCGGGTGTTCCGCCACCGGCATGATTTCAATATGAGTGTATCCCAGCTTTTTGACGTGCGGAATCAAAACGTCTGCAATCTGACGGTAAGAAAGCCAGTGTGTGCCCGTTTCCGGATTAAGACCGTCTCTGAGCTGATCCGGATTCGGCTTTTTGAACGACCCGAGGTGACATTCGTAGATGGAAATCGGCTTGTGGAGCCAATCCCAATGAGAACGTTCTTCCAGCCACGGTTTGTCCTGCCATTTGTATGTTGACAAGTCCGCGACTTTAGACGCCGTCTGCGGCGGACATTCACTGGCAAAGGCGTGCGGGTCAAACTTTTCCACCCAATTCCCGTTCTGGTTGACGGCGAACTTGTACAACGCGCCCGGTTTGAGATTCGGAACGAACAGCTCCCAGTAGCCGGTGGAATCGACGTTTTGCATGGGCGACGCGGTCTTGTTCCAGCCGTTGAAGTCGCCAATAACGCTGACCGATCGGGCATTGGGCGCCCAAACCAGAAAATCAACGCCTTCGACGCCCTTGTTTTTGCAGACGTGAGCTCCGAGCTTGTCGTAGGATTTCCAATGCTGACCTTCGCCCAGTAAATAGCGGTCGTAATCGGTTAGCAGAGAGGGAAACTGATACGGGTCTTCTTTTGTCATGACGGAACCTTTCTTGTCAACGACGCGAAATCGATAAACTTTTTTGTTGGAGGGATTGGAAAAATCGGAAATCTTAAACTGACGGCACGCCGCCTCAAACAGCCCAGCCGGGTGAACTTTCCGCAGCGGCGCCACGACGTCGCCCTGACTGTCGATCACCCACGCCTGACTCGCTTGCGGAAGCCAGGCTCTAATATAAATCAACTCCTGATCGTCGCCAGACGAGTGCGGTCCAAGTATGCTGCGCGGAGAACTGCACCGACCGTCTAAAAGCTGACCAAGCAGTTTAAGGGAAATGTTGCTTTTCATATTGTTCTGAAAGTTACGTGCGATACGGTACATCTGCCGCAGCCGTAACATTGCTTTATTCTCTGATTATTATAATATTATAACGAAGAACCAAGACTAACGCAAGGGGGGCAGGCGGCGAGGCGCCGCTCCCAGTCCGCGCTGCCGCGCGCCTGCCAAAATCCGCTCCCGTTGGTCGCTTTGATTATTGTTAAGATTACATTTCTCCCCTCATGACATTTAAAAATAAAAAAAATAAAAACCGCCTCAGTCCGGTTCGCGGGCGTGTCGCCCGCATAGAACCGCATAGTGGTTCAATTTTAATAGCCGTGGGGTTTAACCCACGGACTTAATGAATAACAAAAAAAGAAATCGACAAATACCCTTTTTTCCCTCTCTCACGCCTGGCGTGAGGGAGGGAAAAAAGAGACTGACTCGATTAAAGGAAAGGGCAGAGCAGGGCAGAAAAGATAAATTTGGCAAACCTGGAGATTTAAAACAGAAAAAGAGAATTGGAAGTCCAGGCTGCGGACGCCTCAAATCCGAGGCTGGAATTCCAATTCTCAAATATATGGGTTTATCTGTGTAAACTAAAAACGTCTTGTTTTCACGTAGCCGAGGCTTCGGATAACCTCGAGAATTTCGCTACACGTAGGAAAC
>JAFZAL010000019.1 GCA_017557195.1 Thermoguttaceae bacterium
CCGGTTCTTCAGCAGCCGGTTCTTCAGTAGCCGGTTCTTCAGCAGCCGGTTCTTCAGCAGTCGGTTCTTCAGCAGCCGGTTCTTCAGCAGCCGGTTCTTCAGCAGCCGGTTCTTCAGCAGTCGGTTCTTCAGCAGCCGGTTCTTCAGCAGCCGGTTCTTCAGCAGCCGGTTCTTCAGCAGCCGGTTCTTCAACAGCCGGTTCTTCAACAACCGGTTCTTCAGCAACCGGTTCTTCAGCAGCCGGTTCTTCAGCAGCCGGTTCCGGGGTCGCTGTTGCGAATGGTTCCTGGTCGTCGCCTACGACTGTCTCAGCAGGCGTTGTTTCGTCAGCGACATTTTCAGTCGCCGCCGGCTGAGCTTCCGGTTCTTCATGATGTTTTGGGAAGAATGCACTCTTGTAAACTGTCAGCAGCACAAGATATAACACGATTACGCCGAAAATCGCAAAAATGACGGGCTTGTCATTTCGTTCTTTTTCGGGGACAATTTCATTACTCATGAAATCATTCCTTTCTAAAAAAGTGGGTTGCAGGAAACAACAGGGAGGAACAATAGTGAATCAGTCGAAAACGCATTTTTCGACTGTATATCCTCAAATCGATTATTGAATCAATCAATAAAAATATATATAATTCTTGAGATAATTCAAGGGGGGAGGACTAAATCGTTTTCGCGCAATAAGGAAAAATGAGCAATAGAAAGTCGCGTTATCAGAACGTACGCCGGGGGAAGTAACGCCCTCGTACAATCAACGCCTTCTCGGTCGTCAAAACGCCTCCAGTCCTAATCTCCATAGCCATTAAAAAATTCCTTTTTCTTCCTCAATACGCTCTACTTGACAAAATCGAAGAAAAAGGATATACTTATATATTATGGAAAACAGGAATATTACATCTCCTGTTTATTCATTATATATTCACTCTGCTGTTCAAACCTTTAGAAACTTGCAGTAGATATATAACCATTCCCAAATAATTACCTGAATTCTGAACGCTTTTTATATGCGATAAGAATTACAGCTATAATAATATATAAATGCAATGAAATTATCCGAATTGGATATACCTGTCGCAAGAATGGCGCTGGCGCTTCTGGGAAGATTTCTCACCGGCGTTTCAGTGAACTGGGGCGATTGTCAACCAGACACATGTCAGCGCGTTTATTACGCCAACCACACCAGCCACCTTGATCCTCTGGCAATCTGGTCGGCTTTGCCTCAATTTGTTCGAGACGTTACTCGCCCTGTAGCTGCAAAAGATTACTGGGAAAAAGGCATTATTCGCCCATATATTGCTCAGCGTTGTTTTAACTGTCTGTTGCTGGAACGAAAAGAAGTCAAGGTTCATCACAGCCCCATCACGTATATGCTCAACGAAATGGGAGACAAGTATTCCATTATTCTGTTTCCAGAGGGCACTCGCGGCGACGGCGTTGAAATTGCCGAATTCAAAAGCGGGATTTACCATCTGTGCAAGAAAAAACCTGAACTGGAACTGATTCCAATTTACTTGGAAAACATGAATCGAATTCTGCCGCGTGGGCGCGTTCTGCCAGTTCCGATGCTCAGCCGTCTCGTCTTCGGGACGCCGCTGTGGCTGGAACAGGGAGAACCCAAAAATCAGTTCCTCACCCGAGCGCGACAGGCTATATTGGATTTAAAAGCGCAATACAGCGAAGAAGATTAATTTACTTCAGCAAGCGAAAAGCGAGAAATCGTTTCTCCTGCAAAAAAACGTAATACACAACTCATGTAATTATGGATATTCGTTCGTTAATTTTAATTATAATAGTTTTAGCGATGCTGGCAATCGCGTCTATAGTCTCGATCTACCTAAAACGCCAAAAAGAGAATGTAGACAAGAATACGATGGTTCCGTTCATTTCACGCTTAATAGGCTGGTGGACTCTGTTTACCATTTTGGCAGCAACCCTGATTCTGGAACCGTTTGTTGGAAATTCGTTGACTTGTATTCTCTTTGCCTGTCTTTCCTTTTGGGCAATGAGAGAATTTCTGACTCTTACGCCAACGCGTCCGGCAGATCATTTTACCATGTTTCTGGTTTTGTTCTTCTGTACGATTGTACAGTACGTTCTGGTTGCATGGAATTTATACGGATTGTTCAGCATTTTCATCCCGGCGTACGCGTTTCTTTTGGTTCCCGCCTGCATAACCCTTTCCGGAGATCCAACGCATTTTTTGGAACGCGCCGCTAAAATCGACATGGGCATGCTGATTTGCATTTACAGTTTGTCATTCGCCCCAGCCATCCTTTCTATTAAGATGCCTGAAAATTCGAACATTTCCAGCATCGGGTTGCTGGTATTTTTTGTTGTGATTGCTCAAATCAGCGACGTCCTTCAATATGTGATGTCGCTCTTTCCAATTCGGCATTATATTTCACGAAATATCAATTCATCCAAAACCTGGGAAGGCATTATTGGGTCAACGCTTGTCGTTATGATAATCGGCGCTGCGCTGGCTTGGGCGACTCCCTTTACATACCTGTACGGCGCGCTGCTTTCCTTTGCGATCAGCGTAATGGGCGCCGCAGGTTCCATGACGCTTTCCGCCGTTAAACGCGACCGCGGCGTAAAAGATTACGGAACGCTGGTCGAAGGGCACAGCGGCATTTTGGACAGAATCGACTCCCTTTGTTTTGCCGCCCCGATTTTTTACCACTTGTCACAATTAATCCTCAAATAAACTTTTGTATTCCAGCCTTTAACGACGCAAAAAAGTTCGCAGTCTCCGATTTCCTCACGACGATGTCCATTTTCCAGAATCCGACCGAAGAAGCGCCCGTAACAGACGCAGCCGTATCGACGGCGAAACGTCCGGAAAAGGCGGTATTAGCCAGCGTGTCGCAATCGCATGTCAGTTCTGAAGAAGCGGACGCGTTTCTGGAAGAACTTGCCGGGCTGGCGTCGGCGGCTGGCGTTGAGGTGATGGCAACTCTGGTTCAGCGGCGCGCCGCCCCTCATCCGGCAACGTGCCTCGGTCAAGGCAAGGTCGAAGAACTCAAAGCGCTCATTGAATTTCACGACGCCGACGTCGTCATTTTCAATAACGATTTGTCCCCCAGTCAAACGAAAAATCTTGAAAAGGAACTCAAAGTCAAAGTCCTCGACAGGACGGAACTGATTCTGGATATTTTCGCCATTCGCGCTCAAACTTACGAGGCCAAGCTGGCAGTTGAACTGGCTCAGCTGGAATATTCCATGCCGCGCTTAAAGCGAATGTGGACGCACCTTTCCAGACAAACCAAGGGCGGCGTCGGTTTGCGAGGGCCCGGCGAAAAGCAATTGGAAGTCGACCGGCGACTGGCTCAAAAGCGAATCAACGATTTGAAATCTGCTCTGGACGACATCCATAAACGCAAACAGCGCGAAGTTACCGCCAGGTCATCGTCCAATACGATTTCTCTGGTTGGATATACCAACGTTGGGAAAAGCGCGCTGATTAACGCTCTGACCAATTCAGACGTGTTCGTAAAAGACCAACTTTTTGCAACGCTCGACACCAGAACGCGCCGATGGGAAATTCCGTCCTGGGGCGTTGTTCTGGTCAGCGACACCGTTGGGTTCGTTCGCGACTTGCCGCACCATCTCATCGCCAGTTTCCGCGCTACGCTTGAGGAAGCCGTCCGCGCCGACTTGCTACTTCATGTTGCCGACGGCTCCAATCCTGACGTTTTCTCCCAAATTGAAGCTGCCAGCGAGGTCTTGCGCGATTTGGGCGTAGACGAAAAACAGACTCTGCTGGTTATCAACAAAGCCGATCTGTTCGCCCCGTGGGACGAATCCGGAAACGAGACGTTGGCGCAAAGTCTGGAAGAGAAACTGCAAGAGGGCGACATCTCCGGAATCGGCAGATACCGACGTCTCAAGCAGGCGTTTCCCAACGCGATTTTTATCAGCGCCGGCAAAAAAATCGGGCTGGACCGTCTTGCTGAAAAAGTCGTCGAGGCGTTAAGTCAAAATTACGCTGACGTTGAACTTCAGTTTTCAAGCGGCAACGGGAAATTTCTCTCGTTTTTGTCCGAACACAGCTCTATTGAATCGCGCCAGTTCAACGAAGACGGGACTGTGAGCGTCGTTTGCAAAATTGCGGAACGTTATCTTAACGCGCTGCCTCAAAATATTCAGGTTAGAAGACGAACCGGATTAGAATTTTCCCCAAAAGATAAAATTGAATTGTATCAATCCACAACAATAATCGACCCGGATTTTAATCAAGAAGAAGGAAATGAGTAAACGAAAATCGCTTCCGCTGATTTTGATTATAGAGTCGGAAGAAAATGAAGTCCTGACGATTTCTCACGCATTAGCCAACGAAGAAGCCGCCTTTGCTGCTGTTGACGCACAGGAGAATATTAAAAACGCCATCGAACAGGCTCCGCCGCAGGTTGTCATTTTCTCCGTCGACGGGTTAAGTTCAGACCAGCAAAGCGATATTATTTCGTTTGCCAAACAGATCAATCCAAACGTTATCGTTATTGTTACATCTCGAAGCGCCGATCCGGTCAAAATTGTTGAAAGTATGAGATTAGGCGCGTTTGACTACCTGGTTAAACCGTTAGAACCGGCGCGTCTTGCCAATTCGATTACCCAGGCGCTGCGTCAACTGAAATCTCTGGCGCCCCCTCGCAGCATTGATACCGTCCCTACAGACAGAAAACGTCTGCCAGACGCGTTCGCTTCGTTCGTTGGCGAATCCATCCTGACGCTGAGCATACTGAAAAAAGCGTCCGTCTACGCGCAGCAAGCGTTTCCCGTCTTTCTTCAGGGAGAAACGGGAACAGGCAAGCGTCTTCTGTCACAGTTGATTCATAAAGCGTCTGGTCGATCTGGCGATTACGTTTACATTTCCCTTGAAGGGCTGGACGACGACGCCTTTTATAGGGAATTTTACGGAGCTATTCCACGCTGCAAGTCCGGAACGCTGTATATTGCCGACATCTCCAAAACGACGCTCCGTCAACAACGGCTGATTTTGCAATGGTTCCAGGAACAGAAGATTTATTTCCCGGTCAATCTCAACATTCCAGATTTGCAAATTGAAGAAGTCCGACTCATTTGCGGCGCAGTAACGCCTTTGGAAGAACTGCTGTCAGTCGGCGCGTTCGACCAGAATCTTTACTACGCTTTAACCGCAAACTCGATTCGACTTTCTCCCCTGCGAGAGAATCTGGAAGACATTCCGGTTCTGCTGGACTACTTTCTGGAAGTTAGCGCAAAAAAGCAGGGAAAACGGGTTCCTTCGTATCCGAAAGAGCTTGTTACGCTGTTAAAGTCGTACTCCTTCCCCGGAAACGCGCTGGAATTGTCAACGCTGGCAGAGAACGCCATGTCGTATTACGAGAAGGGGATGCTGTCACAGTCCGCCTTTCAGGAAATTATCGACGCCCGGCGTGATAAAACGCCGCAAATACTTCCGGAATACATGAGCCTGTCAGAAGCGCTGTCCAAATGCGAACCGCTGCCGTCGTTCAAAGTCGCGCGTGAACTGTATATCCAGGAGGTTTTGCGTCGAACGGAAAACAACCAGTCCGCTGCGGCCAAGATTTTGGGTATAACCCGCCAGGCGGTCAACAGCTATCTTTCCGTTCACCCGGAAGCCAACCCTGATAACGACGAAAATAAATCTGAAAATTAACCAAACGTCTTATAGCCAAAAGCGGCTTCCGTCTCTTTTGGACTCGATTTTGATATTTAACTGTTCATCGGAGCCAGGCTCAATATTAATAATAACATAATACCCGCGCCGCGCCGGACCGCAATTGATAAGCGGAACGTCGTTGAACATGGAAACGCCCACACATTCATGAATGTGACCGCAAATGCAGAGGTCATACCTGGATTGCTGGATATGGCTTGCGACAGCCTGACTGCCAACGTGTTTCATAAACATGGCGCGATCCGCCTTGGAGCCATAGGGAGGAACGTGAGTCAACAGAATTCGAATGTATCCGCCAGGACGTTCGTTTAATAACGTCTCAGCAGAATCCGCCCCATGCTGAAGAGTTTGAGAAAGCTCGACTTCCGTAAACCCATAATCGACCTTGCGCCATTGCGGAACGCCGCCAAGACCGTTAATCAGGCACTCGTCGGCGATTGCCGCAGAGCCTTCCAGACTGATTCCTCGCTTTTTTAAGCTTTCCGCAATCGCTGTCGTATCGCAGTTGCCGGGAACGGCATAAATAGTCGATGACACGTTGGAAAGAATATTCAATACCGTTTCCAGTTCTCTTTCCTTTCCAAAGTGAGTTAAGTCGCCGGCGAGGAGAACCAAATCCGCCTTGCCGATTGTTTTGGTTAAAGATTCGAGTTTATCGTCGTATCCCTTCTTGAAATGAAGGTCTGACATGGCAATTATTCGCACTGATTATTCCTTTCGTTTTACAGGATTTGTTTACTCTATTTAAATTAATTCTTCCCATTCAAACTCTGCGTCGAGTTCGTCCAGAACCGCGTCTACCAGATTGACTTCGGAAACCGTTTGACTCTCCTCGCTTATAAACAGTCCGGCGTTCTCGTTGAGATTCACATCCGCTTCTTGCAGCGTGAAATCCATGGAATTGAGAGCCGCGTCAAGCGTCTGAACAGGAATCGCATCTGATTCTGGAACTGCTGTTACAGACGTCGTTCTTTCGATTGAGGCAACCGTATAAACGTCTGTCGTTTTGAGCTGGCAGCTTTCAACAGTTTGAACCGATGCGGGGGGCAGCGGGACAGGCGCAGGCGTCTCTGGCGGTTCAACCGATGAAGGGGTGCGTTCAACCGCGGCAGTGTGTTCAACCGTTGTTTGCGGCGTCAGGAACGCAAACAAATTAGTCGGCAAACCGGCAGGAAGAGCCGCCGGGGCTGACGCGACGTTCTTAACCATTCCATAGTTAATGGCAAAGAGAATAAAGTCGTCAACGTTGACCGAGCCGCTGTTGTCAAAATCGGCAGCGCAGGCGATCTGTTTCATCTGGTCTGACAGCGAGGACGAGTCAATTGACGCTTCGTCTGTATTTGTTCCATACACCGTTGCGAAGAGAATGAAGTCGTTCACGTCAACCCTCTCGTCGCAATTGAGGTCGTAATCGTAAGGAACAATTGCCGTTTCAACGTCATTGGAACCGACCGAAATTGGATTTCCCGTAGAATTGATCGGCAAACCGCCGTTCGGATCGCCGTTAGAGCTGACCGGTTCGAACTCAATTTGCGCCATGAGAAACGCCGTTCCCTCCTCCGGCGACGACGATTCTGCGGGGGATACGGTTATCGACATCGTTGTAACGCGCGGGTCGGAGTCGTCAATGGAATTGACCACAACGTCAACGCCTGCCGGCGACTGCAGCGACGACAAAACTGGCGCGTAAATGGTTGAATCGTAAACGATCGAGGTTGTATACGACTGAACAACGTAGCCGTCCGTCCATACTTCCAGATAGAATCCTGTCCAGTTGTCAATTGAGGCGATTGATTCTGGGATCGAATCTGCCGAAGTCGTATTCTCGACGTCCGTCTTGGTATTTTCTGTCTGAATAGTTCCGTAAAAACTGACAGGCGGCAGTTCGACGGTCAGCGTCGCAGGCTGATACTCGAAATCGTAGTTGTTATCTTCCGCGCCGGACGGGGTGACTACATACTCGCCGACGTTATCAAACTGAGCGTAATTGGAAGTCGCAGTTGCAAGCGTATCAATTACAGCTTCGTCTTCACCGTTAACGAAACCAACATACGATACCGTATATTCGGGCGCCGCGTCGCCGTAAGTAATTATTTGATTGTCCGCTGTCGCCGTCAGAGTCGCCTTGCCAATTGAGAAGTTCTGCTCTGTCGTTCCGGTCAAGACATAGTTTGTATTTGAAATCGAAGCGGTCGCGGTGTATGTGCCGGCGTCTTTGACTGTCTTGTCGTACGACAGCGATAAGCCGGGATTGTCTCCGTTAACAGTTCCTGAAAACGACGCTGAAATCGTCCTTTCTTGTCCGTTATAAATCAATCCGTCGTAATCGTCAAACGCGACCATTACCGCCTTTTGACCAACAGTCAACGTTCCTGACTGATAGACGAAATCGTAGTTGTTATCAGAAGCTCCAGAGGCTGTAATTGCATACCCGCCAACGCTATCAAACTGAACGTAGCTTGACGCTGCCGCTGCGAGCGTATCAATTACTGATTCGTCTTCTCCGTTAACGAAACCGACATACGATACCGTATAATCAGGCGCTGCGTCACCGTAAATAATCGACTTGTCGTCCGCCGTTGCGATCAGCGTCGCCTTGCCAATTGAGAAATCTTGCGTTGTCGCGCCAGTCAGTACGTAATTCGTATTGGAAACCGAAGCGGTCGCGGTATACGAGCCGGCGTCATTGACGATTTTATTATACGACAAAGACAGTCCAGCGTTATCGTTATTGACCGTTCCCAAAACCTCAGCAGATATTGTTTGTACTTCTCCGCTGTAAATTAGTCCCTGATAGTTGTCAAAAGAAACTGTTACCGTCTTTTGACCAACCGTCAGTAATCCTGATTGATAATTGAAATCGTAGTTGTTATCCAACGCGCCGGAAACTGTAATTGTATACTCGCCGACATTGCTATACTGAGCATAACTTGACGCTGCAATTGCTTTCGTATCGATAACTGATTCGTTCTCACCGTTAACGAAACCGACATACGATACCGTATATTCAGGCGCTGCGTCGCCGTAGATAATCGTCTTGTCGTCCGCTGTCGCTGTCAGCGTCGCCTTGCCGATTGAGAAATATTGCGTCGTCGGTCCGGTCAGGACGTAATTTGCATTGGAAATCGAAGCGGTTGATGTGTACGAACCGGCGTCTTTGACCGTCTTATTATAAGATAAAGACAGACAGACGTCATCACCGTTGACGGTTCCAGAAACCGATGCCGAAATTGTTCGTTCTTGTCCGTTGTAAATCAATCCATCGTAACCGTCGAATGTTACAGTTACTGATTTCTGTTCAACCGTCAGCGTTCCAGTAAAATACTCGAAATCGTAGTTATTATCCGAAGCGCCAAAGGCTGTAATTGTATACTCGCCAACGTTGTCAAACTGAGTATAGCTTGACGCAGCAATTGCTTTTGTATCAATTACCGATTCGTTCTCTCCGTTAAGGAAACCAACATACGATACGGTATAATCAGACGCCGCGTCGCCGTAGGTAATCGTCTTATCATCTGCCATTGCAGTCAGCGTCGCTTTACCGATTGAGAAGTTTTGCGTTGTCGTTCCGGTCAAGACGTAGTTTCCATTGGAAATAGAAGCCGTTGCGGTATACGAACCTGCGTCTTTGACTGTTTTGTCGTATGTCAGCAAAAGAATGGCGTCATCGTTATTAACGGTTCCAGAAATAGCTGCGGAAATAGTTTGTTCTTGACCGTTGTAAATCAACCCTTCGTAATCGTCAAAAGAAACCGTTACCGACTTCTGTTCAACCGTCAGCGTTCCTGACTCATACACAAATTTGTAGTTATTGTCTGAACCTCTTCCTACTGAAATAGAGTATTCTCCAACGCCGCTGAACTGGGTATAGGACGATCGCGCCGATGGTCGAACATTAATTTCAGACTCGTCCTCTCCGTTGACAAAGCCCGTAAACGTTACCGTAAACGCCGGCGCCGCATCGCCGTAGGTAATTGACTGATTATCAGCTTTTGCAGTCAAAGTCGCTTTATCAATTGAGAAATTTTGAGTTGTTGTTCCGGTTAGAACGTAATTCGTATTGGAAATTGAAGCCGTTGCCGTATAGGAACCGGCATCTTTGACGGTCTTGTCGTAAGTCAGCGATAATCCTGGATCGTCATTGTTGACAGTTCCGGAAATCGCCGCCGAAATTGTCCGCTCTTGACCGTTGTAAACTAATCCAGAGTAATCATCAAATGCGACCGTTACGGCTTTCTGACCAACGTTGAGCGTTCCCGTCTGATAAACGAAATCGTAGTTGTTGTCTGAAGCCCCGGAAGCGGAAATTGCGTATTCGCCGACGTTGTCAAACAGAGCGTAATTAGACGTTGCTGCTGCCTTTGTATCAATAACAGATTCGTTCTCTCCGTTGGCGAATCCGGTGTACGTTACCGTATAATCTGGAGCAGCATCGCCGTAAGTAATTGATTTATTATCCGCCATTGCGATCAACGTCGCTTTTCTGATTGAGAAATTCTGCGTCGTCGTTCCGGTCAAGAGATAATTCGCATTGGAAATCGCGGCCGTTGCAGTATAGGATCCGACGTCTTTGACGTTCGTATTATAAGACAAAGACAATCCAGCGTCGTCTCCATTGACTGTTCCTGATACCGTTGCCGAAATCGTACGCTCTTGTCCGTTGTAGACTAATCCGGAATAATCGTCAAACGCGACTGTTACAGCTTTCTGACCAACGGTCAGCGTTCCGGTTTGATAAACGAAATTGTAGTTGTTATCCGAAGCACCGGAAACGTTGATGGCATACTCGCCGACGTTATTAAATTGAGAGTAGCTTGACGTTACCGTTGCCTTTGTATCAATTACAGATTCGTTCTCTCCGCTGACGAATCCGGTGTACGTTACCGTATACGCTGGCGCGGCGTCGCCGTAGGTAATTGACTTGCTATCCGCCGTAGCTGTCAGCGTTGCTTTGCCAATCGAGAAATTCTGCGTCGCCGACCCGGTCAGAACGTAATTTCCGTTGGAAATCGACGCGGTCGCGGTATACGCCCCAGCGTCTTTGACGGTCTTATTATACGACAAAGACAAACCTGCGTCGTCTCCGTTGACGGTTCCAGAAATCGCAGCGGAGATTGTCTGCTCTTGACCGTTATATATCAACCCTTGATAGTTTTCGAACGCGACGGTTACGGATTTCTGACCAACGTTCAGCATTCCAGTTTGATAAACGAAATCGTAATTGTTATCAGAAGCCCCGGAAGATGTTATTACGTACTCGCCGACGTTATCAAATTGAGTATAGTTTGACGTTGCCGCTGCAAGAGTATCAATTACTGAAGCATTCTCACCGTTGACAAAGCCGGCATACGTTACTGTATAAGTTGGAGCGGCGTCGCCGTATGTAATCGCCTTATCGTCAACAGTAGCTGTCAGCGTTGCTTTGCCAATCGAGAAATTCTGCATCGTCGATCCGGTCAGAACGTAATTTCCATTGGAAATCGACGCGGTCGCGGTATATGATCCGGCGTCTTTGGCTATCTTATTATAAGACAATGACACTCCTGCGTCGTCTCCGTTGACTGTACCAGAAACCGTTGCAGAGATTCCCTGTTCCTGACCGTTGTAGATCAATCCATCGTAATCGTCGAACTCGATAGTTACCGCTTTCTGGTCAACCGTCAGCGTTCCAGGCTGATAGACGAATTTGTAGTTATTGTCAGAACCTCTTCCAACTGTAATTGAGTATTGTCCAACGGCGCTGAATTGAGAATACGATGACCGCGCCGATGGCTTGGTATTAATAACGGATTCGTCTTCTCCGTTGACAAAACCGGTAAACGTTACCGTATAAGCAGGCGATGCATCGCCGTAGGTAATCGCCTTATTGTCAGCCGCGGCGGTCAGCGTAGCTTTTTCAATCGAGAAACTCTGCGTCGTCGTTCCAGTAAGAACGTAATTCCCGTTGGAAATTGACGCAGTCGCAATATACGACCCAGCGTCAAGGACCGTTTTATTATACGACAGCGACAAGCCTGCATTCTCGTTGTTGATTGTTCCAGATACCGCCGCGGAAATTGCCTGCTCTTGACCGTTGTAAACCAATCCGGAATAATCGTCAAACGAAACCGTAACCGCCTTCTGGCCGACAGTCAGCGTTCCAGTTTGATAAACGAAATCGTAATTGTTATCCGAAGCACCGGAAGCCGTAATTGTATACGAGCCGACGTTGTTGTATTGAGCGTAGCTGGACGTCGCCGCTGCATGCGTGTCGATTACAGACTTATTCTCTCCGTTGACGAACCCCGTATATGTTACAGTGTAAGCAGGCGCGGCGTCGCCGTAGATAATTGACTGATCATCCGCCGTTGCGGTCAGCGTCGCCTTTCCAATCGAGAAGTTCTGCGTCGGCGTTCCGGTCAGGACGTAATTCGTATTGGAAATCGAAGCGATCGCGGTATACGCTCCGGCGTCTTTGACTGTCTTATTATACGACATCGTCAAACCTGCGTTGTCGTTGTTAACAATACCAGAAACTGTCGCCGAAATTGTTTGTACTGCGCCGTTGTATTTCAATCCAGAATAACCGTCAAATACAACTGTAACAGCTTTCTGGCCAACGGTCAGCGTTCCAGTTTGATAAACGAAATTGTAGTTGTTATCAGTCGCCCCGGAAGCCGTAATTGTATATGAACCGACGTTGTTATACTGAGCGTAACTTGAAGTCGCCGCCGCGATCATATCAATTACAGACGCATTTTCACCGTTGACGAACCCCGTATACGTTACGGAATACGCTGGCGCCGCGTCGCCATAAATAATCGACAGATTGTCCGCCGATGCAGTCAGCGTCGCTTTGCCAATAGTCGAAACGATTTCCGAAGAAACGTAGTCTGCGTAGCCGGCGCGTTCAACTTTAACCCAGACGCTGTATTCGCCCGCATTTGTCGCTTCGGGAAGCGTCGATGTCCACTGGACGCCGTCCGTTGAATAGGAAACGACGTCGTCCTGTTCCAGACCTGTAACAGACTGAATCAAGCCGTGAACGGCGCCGTCGTAGGTTCCCGTATAACCGCTAACCGAGACGCCCGAAATTTCACCCAAATTCGACGAAACCGTTCCGTTGATTTTGTATCGACCCAACGAACCGTAATTGGAATACCCGAGTTTGGTCGCGCCGTTTTGATCTGTATACCAATACCCGCCGTCTGCGCCCAGTTCGCCCCGCGAGTCGCCGGAAATAACCAGATAGTACGTTCCCGCGGCGGAAATGCTGCATTGAATTGTTGCATCGGATGACCAGTCGGAGTCGTAAACGTAAATGGAATTCCATTCAGAGTCGAACAGCTCCGCCTTGACGTCAAGGTTGGTAAGATTGTACGAATACCCCATGTCGGCATACGCGTAACCGAAACTGTCAACCCCCTTGATTGTCAAATTGACAGAGCCAACGTCCAGCGCGAGCGTATAAACGTCGTTGTCCGGGTCAGAAAGCACAGCGTCCTCGCCTTCGCCAATCGTTTGACGTCCTATCATTCCGGTACAGGAAATTGTCGTCGATTGTCCTAAGTCTGGAGCGGAATCGAGCAGAACCATTGGCGAACCGTCCAAAGTATGCGCGGCGTCTGTCGATACCGACGCGACGTCGTCGTCAATAAAGGGGATATAGCTGGAAATAATCAGCAGTTCGTTTTGACATTCATCCAGCTTGTTGAGCGTCTCGCCGCTGTTGTTTGTAACAGTCTGAGCGCCAGGGTATTCGCCCATCGTCCACTGAACCATGCTGTAGGAATATCCAGACCCCATAATCGGCGCCCAGTATTCCCGACCGCTGAAGTAGACGCTGTTCCCGGAATAGACGCTGCTGCCGTCGTGATACAGTCCCAACGTGTGCCCAGCTTCGTGAGTTACGGATTCCGCATCGTACTTTTTGCCTCGCAGCCAAACATAGGCGACGTCTTCCACCATTTCCTGGAACGTCCCAACAAACGAAACGCCGGACGTTGAAACGTTTGAATACGTTGGCGACGAGTTGTCGGAATTCATACCATAGTTTTTGCCGATAACGATTCGCTTACCCCATTGCAAATCGGATTCTGTGTTGTCGTACAGAATCGCGTCCAGACCAGGAAATGCGGTTGTAACGTTGACGTCAAAGGGCGCGTAGTCCTCCGCTACTGTTCGCCAGATGTACAAAATGTCTGCCGCAGAATAATACGACCCGATGCTGGCGTCGACGCGGATAATATCGCCGTATTCGTCTCCGTTCCATCCGGTAGCCGTAACAAGATGCCCCGTAAAGTCCAGATAAATCGTATAGTTGGAATCCGGCTTGGACGACAGATTAAAGACGTTGGTTTCCTTGACGCCGTCACCGTCCAGGTCGACGTTGTAACCGGACAAATCCAGCGCGGCTGTCGAGCAGCTTGTTTCAGACCAGCTTGACTTGGCGTTCGTGTCCGTTGCGTCCGCCTGAACGCGAGCCGTTACCGTAACGCCGTTTATAAGTTTGGGAAGAGTAAACGAGCGCGACGTCAGTCCGGAAATCGTATACCAGGGCGAGTCGGTCATCTCGTCGCCGGTTATCTGATACGTGATTGTATAAGTCGAAGCGTTTTCGACCGCGTTCCACGAGATTGTTACATTTGTCCCGTTGACGCTTGAAGACACAACCGGGGCGTCAAGCGGCTGAGCAATCGTCTGCGATTCAAACGCGCCGAGGTCGATATTGGTATTGTTATATATTCGGCTTGCGCCTACGATGTCTGTCGATTGACTTGTCAGCCCAAATTGAGCCGCAATGTCGTTGTCGCCGTCGTCAACGCCCAGCGAATTTGGCGTCAGCGCGAAGTCGGTCTTCAATGAATAATTCCCGCTGGCATTGATAAAAGTTGGAGAGCCGGAGGAATACCCGCCGTCAATCGTTTCGTCGCCTGGAGTAAACGAGCCGTACATGGACGAAATGAGGTTGTTCTGTCCCCACATGGAGCCGGTGCCGGTGTCGCCCTGCATTTTGTACAGAGCCACTCCGCCATCCGCCTGAACGATGGTATTGTACAAATAGGCGTTGCTGACGGAATATAGCGCTCCGCCGGCGCTCGACGCGTTTTTGGCAATTGTTACATTTACCAGTGTAAAGGTTGCTGAATTGTAGCTGTTGTTTTCGTTGGCGTAGTCGTAAACGTTGTTGTGAATTGCCGAGCCGTAATAGCCTGTGTTGTCATAAAAGAGGCTGTTGGTTATAACCGTCGATCCGCAGTTGTTGAGCATAATCGCGCCGCCGCCAGTTGGAGCGGAGTTGCCGCTAAAGACGCTGTCGGAAATCGTCAGCGTGGAAACGTACCCTTCATGATAAATTGCGCCGCCCAAATAGCTGGCAGAGTTCGACGTAAATTCGCAGCCGGAAATCGTCATATTGCCGGTATTGAGAATCGCCCCGCCGTAGGTGTTATAGACGGTTCCGGAGGCGTTTGAGTCAAATTGAGAATCCGAAATTGTAACAACGCTGTCGGTCGACGCGATATAAATCGCCCCGCCGTACGCGTCTGAGCTGTTGTTGAAAATAACGGAAGACTCGATTGTCAAATCGGCTGTCGTATAGATTACCGAGCCGAATCCCGCATGATTGGCGTCGAACGTACAGTTAGCAATCGCGACGTCTCCCTCCGCGTAAATCGCCCCGCCCCAGCCTGCAATCGGCGTCCCGCCGGAAAGTTCCAGCGCGTTATCCGCGCCAGTAATCGTTAAGCCGTTAAGAGACAGCTCGCCGGATTCCGTTACGTCGAAAATCTGACCGCTGTTCCCGTTGATTGTCAATCCGGAACTCAACGCGGAAGCGTCGATCGAAACGGCTTTGTCTATCGACAACGCGCCAAAACCGTCAGACTGATTCAGCGTAATCGTCGACCCGTTCAAGCTGGAATCGAACGTAATCGTATCGCCGCTGGACGCGTACAGAATCGCTTCCCGAAGGGAAATCAAATAGTCGAATGGATCGACAACGTCGCTTAACGTTGTAACAACCGTTGACGGCGTCTCTTCGACGACAAACTGAGTGCAGTTGATTGTATAGTTCCCCAACGAGCCGTAGTCGGAATAGTCGCCGGCGCTGTAGACGCCGTTGACGGGAGTACCCTTTCCTTCTCCGGTAACGCGGAGATAGTAAACGCCCGCAGTCGAGACCGTAATGGTTATCGTTTCGACAATGTCAGCGTCCTGCCCGGTATGGGGAGCTGCAGTCGCGACGGCGCTGTAGTTGGAATCCGTATCGCAATAGACGTCTACGTGGGCGTTGAGGTTGGTTATATTGTTTTCCGCTGTTGACGAGTATTCCCCGCCGACGACAAACGTATACGTTCCCCGTTCCAAACTCAGCTGATACCAGTCGTAATCTTTATCAATCTGACTGCCGTTATAAGCGTACGTAGACGACGAGCTGGTAATAACGCCGGACGCGCAAACGCCAGTCGAGTCAACCGTCAAGACAGTAGCGGCAGCGGCAGAATTGTCGTTGTCCGTTTTGAACGACAAATGCTCGTTAATCTGGGCGATATCGTCCTGAGTCGTGTTGGTTGCGCCAGTATATTCGCCTTTGCTCCATTGAGAAAGAACCTGATGGTACGGATCGCCCATAATCGGTCCCCAGCCGCTGGTTCCGGAATAGTACTCAGCGCTGCCATAGCCGTCGTGTTTTAAACCGAGAGTGTGACCTATCTCGTGCGCTATTGCGTCGCCAACAAACTTGGGTTCATAATTGGAGAGACTGCCAGGAAAGACAAATGCGGGAGAATACTGTTTGGAGCTGTTTGACGTACCATAAAACCGGCTGAACACGCCCTCATAGGCAATGCCGCCGACGTTTAATCCCAAAACGTCTTCGCTCGTTCCGCCGATTGCCGCCCTCATGCCATACTTTTTATCGGAAGGGGGCGTAATCAACAGGTCGTCAAGAGACGTAAACTGCGTTGTTACGTCTACGTCGTAAATCGCGTAATCTTCACAAACCTCTCTCCAAATGAAATAAATGTCCTCTGCCGTAAACTCGTCCAGACACGACGGCGTAACAACGACGTCTCTGCTGTACGAAGTATTCCATTGCGTATCGTACGTTAAATGCCCGTTGAAGTCCAGATATATGGTCTTACAGGAAGCATCCGTCGCCCAGTCCGCCTTGGAATGAAGGGTAAAGACGTTGGTTGACGTCCCGTCAATATCTACGTTCCACAACGACGTATCGACCGAAGCTATTGAATACGTAAAGACGTCTGACCACGCTGACCCGGACGCTGGCTTGTACTGATATTGAACCGTTGTGCCAGGAATCATGTCAAACGAGCAGTAGGAATCCGTAAGGTTGAGCGTATAGTAGTTTGAATACGACGATCCGTTGACTTCCGTATTATTAAATTTGTAACGGAACGTATAGTCAGTCGCAGAGCCGATGTTCTGCCAGTCAAACGACAGAATCCCGTTAGAATAGATAACCGTCGGAACCATATAGGTCGTGTTGGAAATCAACGCTGCTTGAGTCGTCCTCGCCGTTGTGATAGCGTTCCCGTTGGAATCGACCAGCGTGTAATTGGACGCCAGAGCGTTTGCGCCGTTGTTCAAAGCGACGTCAAAGGTTGCGTACCGAAGCCCTGCCTGGTCGGAATCGAAAACGCCGTTGGCTGCCGACAGAACCAGGCTTTCCCCGTTCGCAACGCCGCTGAGCGTATACGAGTTGACCGTCGCAGAGAAATTGCCGGCTTCGTAATCCCGCCCGTTGGCAATCAATGAGGAAATTGTAACAGGGGCCGCTGAAATGACAAAAGAGGACGAGGTTGTATAGTCGTCGTATCCCGCCGCGCTGAAACAAATCGACAAATTGTAAACGCCGACGTTTTTCATCGTCGGGAACGCGTTGTTTGTCGTCGACCCGTTGTACGTAACCGTATAGGAATAAGAAACCGCCCCGGAGGTCGTAACGATCGGCGTTTGCACCGCGCCGTTGTAGAAAACGCCTGACCAGTCAACGTGAATCAAATCCTGAAGCGAACCGGTTGTCGCCGTTGTCGCGCTGACCGTTGACCAGAGGGAATCCTGATAGTCTTCCGACCCGGATGGCCCCAGAGCTTTCAAGCGGAAGTAATACGTCTGATTGGAGTCCAGCGAATTGAACGTCGCGCTGGTTGCAGACGAGTTCAGCGTTTGCGTTACAACGCCCGTCGAGAAATCCGAGTTGGTTGAGTATTCCAGCTGATAGCCGAAATTGTCAACAGCAGTCCAGCTTAAACTGATTGAATCGGACGTCGGGTCGCCATCAACAGACAGCGTTGGCTGATCCATGTAAATCGCAGGCTGATATTCAAACGCGCCGATGTCGACAGTAGAATCGTACGTTCTGACGCCAACTCCTGAAACGTCGTTGGGAATGGAATACCCGGACGCGGCGAGATAGCTGTTGTTTCCCGCGTCTTTCAAAACGGAATCCGAGACAAGCCGATAGTTGGGCGCGCTGACCAGATTCCCGGACGAGTCGAACTGCGGCGCGACCTTAAACCCGGCGAACTCGACTGACAAATCGCCAACATATTTGTTAAGGTATCCGGTCCCATAACGGGAATTGTTGAACGTCATCGTCCCCCAGTTGTAGAAGTCAGCAGCGCTGCTTGCTATGCTGGCTTCCCCCCCGTTCCCTGTAATAACGGAATTATAAAAATTGACCGTCGCAGTATCTTCGGCATTTGCCAAGCCGGCGGCGAACCCGTACGAGCCGGATGACCAGTTCCCGGAGATTGTACAGTTGTATATATCCAGATTGGTTGCGGAATACGTGGTTGACGAACCGGAAATTGTGTAGGTAATCGACGTATTGCAAATCCCGGCGCCGTAGCTCGAAGAAACGTTATTGACAATCAGACTGTTAACCAGCGTTGCCGATCCAAAATTAGCGATCCCGCCCTCGGCGTTGCCGGAAATTTCAGACGAAACGACGGTCAGCGTTCCCAAACTCTTAATCCCGACGTCGGCGTTGTCGCGGACGGTGGAATTCAGAATCTCTAACGTATCCCAGTTAAATATCCCAACCTGAGAGTCAGCAACAGTACATCCGTCCAAGGTCAGTTTTCCAGACTGAATTGTAACCGCGCCCGCCGGGGAGCCGAATGTCGAGCCGGACAAATAGCGCGTTCCGCCGTTTGTCAGCGTCAAACCGCGAAGAGTAACCTCCGTATCCGCCCCCGTTATTGTGAAAATTCCGAAAATGCCGTCGCCGACGATGGAAATGTTCATTCCCGACGCGTCAATCGTCAGACTTTTCTGAATGCTGAAAGAGTAAATGTCGCTGAGATACCCTGTCGTATAATCCGACGTCGGCAGGGTCAGCGTCCCGCCCGCCAAAGACGGACTGAACGTAATCGTCCCGCCCGCATTGACGAAAGCAATCGCGTTCTTCAGGGCGGAAAAAGAAAGCTCGGAGACTTCGACCGTGTCGGAGGCAAGAAACGAGGAAGGCGAGCCGGGGTGCGTAAGCCCCCGGTAAAAATCGGAGTCAGAAGTTGTATCCGATGCAGTAGACAGTAGGCAGTAGGCAGTAGCATTCTCTTGATTAATTGCTAATTGCTCATTGCTAATTGGCGCTTGCATCGGCGACACGCTCAGCAGATCGCGGTCTTCCAGAACTTCCAGCCGACAACAGGTCGAATAATTGACACGCCGACTCCGCCGCTGGGGAGCGGGATTAAAAACAGCGTTCCATAGCCTCGACAACTCTGACCTGATCTTCATTATAAAAAACTCCAATTGCGAAGAAAAATCTCGAATTAAGCGCCCATAAAAAGTTCCCGTCGCCGGATAACCTTATATATTATAAACGCTAAATTTAAATATTGCAATATTAGAATGCGTTTTTTAACAGATTTATTGCAGAATTTACCGCCAGAACATCGACGTTTGAAAGCTTGCGTTGGCGCTTCTAATCGTTAGGTTCGGTCTTATCAGCGATTTTCTTATTTCGCCATTGCTGGAATTGTTCTCTTGCCAGCCGCCAGGCGGTGTCGAAGGCGGGCGAATAAAAGAAAACGTTCAGCAGGAGATAAACCAGGCACCCGGCGGCCATCGGCGCGAGCAAGCCGAGCCAGTGGTTTATTGGCCACAGCAGCAGATAAAGCCCGTACGCCGCAGCGCTGGCTATGAGAGAATAAATCAGGTACGGAAGCGAATCCCACAACTGCATTCTCAGACCGTAGCCGAGAACTCGTTTTGTGTATCGCGTGTTGAAGTAGAGGGATATGAGGGAAACGACAACCATGCCCCAGACCATCGCCATGACGGAAATCCAGACGGTGCACAGAATATTAATCACGACAAACAGCTTGTTGAGAGAAATCAGTCCAAGATAAACGCCCGACCGTCCCCGCGCTTTAAGAATTTGCAGATTCAGGTGGTAGAGCGGGTATACAACAAAGCCGAGGGTCAACACCTGGAAATACGGAACGAGGGGAAGCCATTTCTCGGAGAGGATAAGACTCACGAACGGAACCGCCAATGCGGCTACCAGCAGCGACGGGAAGAAGACGATAAAAACGGACATCTTAAGCGACTCAACAACCGCGTTTCTCAATCGTGGAACGTCGTCCTGAATTTTTGAAAAGGCGGCAAACAGTACGCTGCTAATTGTCCACTGGACGCTTTGCGGCCAAAGTGAGGAATACTGTCGACCTCGTTCAAAATAGCCGAGCGTGTCGATGGGGAATACTTTCCCGATGACGATATTATAAGCATTGTTAAAAATATTATCGATCAGGCTGGCGAACATAATATTTGAGCCGAATCGAAACAGACTGCGTAGGGCTTGGAAGCTGTAATTCAGCCGCGGAAGCCAGTGGCAAAAACAAAAAACAGTAATGGTGGAAACGCCTTGCGCGATAAGCATTTGCCACGCTAGCGCCCAAACGCCGTAACCTTTCCAGGCGATGTAAAGAGCAGGAGGAACCGCAGCGATTTGCCCAATAAAACTCGCCAGATTACTAAGATCCTGCCTCATTTTTCGGCCCAAAAGCGTATGCTGAACGCCTCCGAGGGCGGCAACAGGAAACGCCCACAAAAGCAACCGAATTACAGGCTTCAAAACAGGCTGATGATAGAAATCTGCAAGCCACCCTGCCCCTAAAAAAAGGAGAAACGCCCACAAGCCAGCTACGAACATATTATAATAGAAAACAGAATCCAGGTCGTCCCTGTCAACGTCTTTCTTCTGTAGAAGGGCGCTCCCGAATCCGCCCCATGTGAAGACCAACCCGACAGACCAGAAAACCGTCAAAATTCCCCAAATGCCGTAATCCTTCGGATCGAGTAGTCGAACCATAAGGATTCCTACCAGCAGAGCAGTTCCTTGAGAAAGAACTCGAATGATTAACGATGGTCCGGCGGACTGAAACGTTTTGTGATCAAGTCGTTCTTGAGTCATAATACACCATTATAATATATTATTAAAAAATATCGGTAAAATGGATATAAAAATATAGATTCTTTAGGCAACTGCGCTTCCATCGCGACTTTGATTCTACTCGCAACTCACAATTTGACTTGTCGCTTACCGAAAACGTCAAAATAGCAAAGATAGAATATATTTACCAATCTGTTTTATAATAATTTTTGTTTTTTTGGTTGCCAACTCATTAAATTTTGGGGAGTATCGATTATAATTATATATTATACAATGATTTTAGTTGTTATAAACGTTGCTAAAATATGATAATAGGAGAAAAGTCTATATATTATTTTAACAATGTTTTACACAAAATTAAAACAATTGGGAATCGCTTTACTTTGTATCCAAGATTTTCTATTTGGAACAATCGAAGAAAGTGAAGTAGTCTAAGCAACGTTTTTTAACAAAGGTTTTGTTGGTGAATGATTTACCTTTACAATACGATATCGCGAATCTCAACGACATTGACGGGATCGTTGACTGCGTCAAAAATCTGACGCATTTGCATTATTTTACTGCCGAAGCAGTAAAGAGCATTGTACGATGGAGATTTTTTGATTGTCCATTATTATCAAAGCCTCTTATGCTTGTATGTCGTCATGACAATGACATTGTAGGAACGCTTGGATATTTCCCTGCTTTGTTTGAGAGTAAAGGGCGAGCAATTACGGTTGCTTGCCCCTCGTATGTATACGTTAAACCAGAGTATCGCCGACAAGGCATTTATACCGAACTGCTAAAATATTCCTATCGCTTTTATTTCAACGATTTACATTTTATTTTAGCCACCGAAAACGTCGCAGTTGGATCTGTTGTACAGGAAAAAGCTGGTTTCTGGCCATTTGGGATCAAGGAAAGATGCCGAAGAATTCAATGGCTTCCAATGTTGAGATATATGTTTTTAAAAGCAATTTCCCCAAATTGCTTAATCAATGAAGTAAACAATCAATTAGTTAAACCTTCCCGGGCGATTATTACTGATAAAGAGAAAATTCTTGATGTTTACGAAGAATTGACTAATCATTTCCAATTCGAATCATCTGACGAAATTTTGATACCGTATCGAACGCGGGATTATATGCAATGGAGAATTAATCATCCTGCCAGACAGTATGTTTTGGTTCCATATTTTCAAAAAAATCAGATTCAATCAGCCTTTCTTTGTTCAATATCCCACAGAAACGTTGATATTGTGGATTTTATTAGTAGTAATGACGATAATTTTCCAAAGAATCTGAATATTCTGATTAAGAAAATTCATTTTCCGCGAATTGTCATTTATACCGCTTATACAAAAGAGAAATATAAAACAACTCTTTTGAAAAAGCGTTTTTCTAATCGGGATATTTGGTCGAAGTTTAAAAAACCGCGTAGAATTCCTAATATGTTTTATCCAATGGGAAAAGACCATTTATACGAGAATTTTGCCGAAGAGCAACTGAATTCGCTGCAAATTCAGTTAAACGGTTTGGCGATTGATGTGAATTAAATTATGAACGACGAAATTATCAAAAAAGTCCATGATGTTAATTACAAAGTTTTACGCGCCTTTGATGAGATATGCAAAGCAAATGATATACCCTATTTTTTAGATTCCGGAACGTTGCTTGGCGCAGTGCGTCATCATGATTTTATCCCATGGGACGACGATTTGGACATTGCAGTTTTTGCCAGTGATTTCCCGCGTTTGAAAGCGGTATTGCAAGAACAGTTGCCGCCAGAGTATGAATATGTGGAATACGCGTCCTATAACGGTTATTTCCGGAATTTTATCAATCGCGTTACTGTTAAGGGAAGTCTGTTTAGAAAAATGCAGCCGAATGAGCCATATTCAAAACAAGCAACTCTGGGAATCGATATTTTTCGCTTGGAATCTGCTCCTGAAAATGCGATTTTGCGTTCCTTAAAAATTGCTGCTCGCAGGCTTATTTATGCTTTTGCTTTGGGGCATTATTGGAGATGGAATTGTAAAAGCAGAAGTTATTTCGGAAAAATTATTTTAATTATTCTGGTGAATATTGGCAGATTGATACCCTTGAAATGGCTCTTTCATTTTCATGAGTTTCTTGTTAATTCCAAACCGATAAATGAAAACAGCTTTATAATTGCTGCTAATTATAGCTTTCCAGAATTGTCATGTACTTACAGGAAAGAATGGTATAGTCAAAGTTGTAATGTTCAGATTAGAGATTTGACATTGCCAGCTCCGATTGGATACGATTCTGTTTTAAAGACTATGTTTGGCGACTATATGCAGTTGCCTCCTGAAGATGAACGGGCGCCGAAATGTATTCATGACGGCATTGTTTTACCTGAATAATCCTGTTTGGTTTTCGCGGCCATTAGATTGTTTAATGGAAGATCGCCTGACGCTTGTAATTGTTCGGGGTGTAACCAGAATAATTTGACTATTGAATTGAATTGTTTATGAACGACGAAATTATCAAAAAAATCCATGATGTTAATTACAAGGTTTTACGCGCCTTTGATGAGATATGCAAAGCAAATGAGATTCCCTATTTTTTAGATTCTGGAACGTTGCTTGGCGCGGTGCGTCATCATGATTTTATTCCTTGGGACGACGATTTGGACGTTGCTGTTTTTGCCAGTGATTTCCCGCGTTTGAAAGCGGTATTGCAAGAACAACTGCCGCCAGAATACGAGTATGTGGAATACACGTCCTATAATGGATATTTCCGGAATTTTATCAATCGCGTTATTGTTAAAGGAAGCCAAATCAGGAAAATGCAGCCGAATGAACCATATTCAAAACATGCAACCCTGGGAATCGATATTTTTGTGATGGAATCTGCTCCGGAAAATGCATTTCTCCGTTTCGTAAAAATTACGGCTCGCAGGCTTACCTTTGCTTTCGCTTTGGGACATTATTGGGGACTGGATTATAGAAACAGACCTTTATTCCGCAAGATTGTTTTATATATTTTGGCAAGCATTGGCAGATTGATACCTCTGAAATGGCTCTTTCGTTTTCACGAGTTTCTTGTTAATTACGAGCCGATAAATGAAAAGGAATTATTACTTGGCATTAATCGCACCTTTCCCTTTTTGACCTGTATTTTTAGAAAAGAATGGTTTTCTCAGAGTTGTAACGTTCAGATTAGAGATTTGACATTGCCGGCTCCGATTGGATACGATTCAATTTTAAAGGCTTTTTATGGAGACTATATGCAATTGCCTCCCGAAGAGGAACGAAAGCCGAGATGCACTCTGGATGAAGTTACCATACCAGAGTAATCCAGTTCGGTTTTCGCGGTCATTTGGATTGTTTAATGGATGATAGCCTAACGCTTGTAATTGTTCGTGGTGTAACCAGAGTTATTTGACTATTGGATCGAATTGTTTATGAATGACGAAATTATCAAAAAAGTCCATGATATTAATTATAAGGTTTTACGCGTCTTTGATGAGTTTTGTAAAGCAAATGAAATTCCCTATTTTTTAGAAGGAGGAACGTTGCTTGGCGCAGTGCGTCATCAGGATTTTATTCCATGGGACGACGACTTGGACGTTGTTGTTTTTGCATGCGATTTTCCTCGTTTAAAATCAACGCTAATTGAACAGCTGCCGCCTGAGTATGAATTTATTGAGTACACATCCCACAACGGCTATTTTTATGATTTTATCAATCGTATTTCTGTTAAAGGAAGCCGTCTGAAAAAATTGGAGCCGGATAATCCATATTCCAACGCCAATTCATTGGGAATTGACATCTTTGTTTTGGAATCCGTCCCAAATAACGCTGTTGTTCGTTCGCTGCGATTTGCCGTTCGAAAACTCGTTTACGCCTTTGCAATGGGGCATCGATGGAAATTGAATTATAAAAACAAAACTTCTCTTGAGAGGATTGTATTATCTGTTCTGTCAAGCGTTGGCTGGTTTATACCTCTTAAATGGCTTTTTCAATTTCAGGAGTATTTCATAAACGCCAAGTTGTCAGACGATAAGACTTATTTAAGCGCTGTTAATTATACATTTCCAAATCTTTCTTGTACTTTTAAAAAAGAATGGTACAGCAGCAGTTGTAACGTTCAAATCCGGGATTTAATGTTGCCTGCTCCAGTAGGGTATGATTCCGTCTTAAAAACGATATACGGCGACTATATGCAATTTCCGCCAGAAGAAAAACGCGTCCCTCAGCATATTCAAGATGAAACGTTGCTGCCAGAATAGTCTTATTATGGTTTATTTATCTTTTGATCTTGATAATTACAAAGTTTTTTGATATAATATATTTAGTCATTTAATTTACAATTCAAACGATGGCGTTATGGAGAGTCATAACCCAAACAAAATGAATAATAAAAAAAGCTTATTGATGGTTTTAGGTCCAACGGAAATTGAACCGGATGTATTACAGGCTGGCTCATTACCGATGGAATATATGCGGACGGCTGATTTTTCAGAGCGTCTTAAAAATATTTTTGCTAATCTTCAGTACGTTTTTCAAACCGGGAACCCTGTTTTGATACATGCAAGTTCAGGAACCGGCGTTATGGAAGCTGCTGTTGCAAATTTTTGTAAACGAGGAGATTCTGCATTATTCATTAACGGCGGAACGTTTGGAAACCGCTGGGGGCAAATTTGCCGTCTATATGGATTGGATGCAACTGAGATATCCGTTCCGTTCGGGAATAGCGTCGATCCTTCAGACGTTGAAAAGTTCCTAAAAGCGAATCCCAATATCAAGGCGGTTTTCGCCACTTATGACGAAACGTCGTCTGGGGCTTTAACTGACATCGAAACGCTGGGCGACGTCGTCCATCATAATTCAGACGCCTTGCTGATTGTAGACTGTGTTTCGGCGTTAGTGGTTGAACCGCTTCTTATGGACAAATGGCATATAGACGTCGCGATTTCCAGTTCTCAAAAAGCTCTGGCAATACCGCCGGGGCTTGGATTTATGGCAGTTAGTCCAAAGGCGATTCAGGCGGCTGAAGCAAACGATTTCAGAACGTTCTATTTTGACGTCTTGGATAGTTTGGGGAATTATAAAAGAAATCAAACGCCTTTTACCCCGCCAGTCGGTTTGTTGATGCAATTAGAGAAGAGATTGGAGAAAATCCAAAATGCCGGATTGGAAACTGTTCGGCGTCAGTATTACGAGTTAACGGATTATCTTCGCCTTCAAATGAACGATATAGGATTTTCCGTTTTCGCGAAAAATCCCGCCAATTGCGTGTCAGGTTATTATCAGGAAAAATATGACGCTCTGAAGCTGGTTGCCATTTTAAGAGAAAAATATCGCATTGAAATTGCTCCCAGCGGAGGAGAACTTAAAAATCGGTTCTTTCGCGTTGGGAATTTTGGCAGCATAACTAAAGAAGACATTGATTATTTTATTCAATCGTTTAAGGAAACGCTGGATTTTTTATAATATACACAGATTATTCGAGATTACATTCAAAGCGTAAATCACAATAAAGGAGAATAACATCAAATGATTGCTGGAAAAACTGTAGTGTATACGTCTGGAACGTTTGACATGCTGCATATCAATCATTTACGCATGATTGAATACGCTCGGGCATTGGGCGACATCCTGATTGTCGGCGTCAATACAGACGAGCTTGTCATGTCCTATAAGTCGCAGCCGATTATTCCTTTTGAACAGAGAATTGCTCTTATGCGGGCGCTTAAAGGACCTGACATTGTCATTCCTCAACATTCGCTCGACCATACAGACAAGGTCAAAAAGCTGAATTTTGACGTCTTTGTTGTTGGCGACGACTGGGTTGGAAAGTACGACTATCTGAAGGATTTGGGCGTTGACGTCGTCTATTTCCCGTACGGCATGGGTATTAGTTCGTCCTCGTTAAAGGAAAAGATATATCAAAGCTACGCCAAGCTGCAGAAAAAGGCGGATCAGCATTTGCCAGCGGATATTGACATCCAGAATAAAGATAATAAAAAATAACGATTATCCATGCGAGTTGCAGATTATATTTTTCAGACGTTAGCGGACTGGGGCGTGAAAAATGCGTTTTTCGTTTCCAGCAGCGGGGCGATGTTTCTCGACAACGCCCTTGGGAAAGAGAAGCGAATTCAGTCCGTATGCATTATGTAACGTTCACAGATGCCATATCCCATACGAGAACTAAACTATTCGATTTTTTCCAAAGATTTCTGCGTTTATTTTATCTTTGGCTGGGAGAATATGCTATTATCCCCTGGTTATGAGAATAATCTTTGCTTTCTCCTGTGATTTGGAACTTTATTCATGTGTGAAAATTCATACTTGATTATTATCTATGAACTAATATACTGGATAAATCGATTATTTGCACTTTTAGTCAATTTTCCCCTTGTAATTCATTGTGAAATAGGGTATAATAATTATTGGATATACATCGTGCGTTGTTAATATTGTCAAAATAATATTTTTCACACATTTTCGATAAAGTCCATATTTATTCTTGGTTGTTTATTTAACCAAAGAATTTGTTAACTCCAGTTATTATTAAATGCTGTTGTAAAATGGCTTGGATGCGTTCAAATGAAAAAGCATAATAAAACCGTTTATTTGGGCATGATTGGCGATATCATGCATCCGGGGTTGATTAATATTATCAACGAAGGAGCCAAGCATGGCGATGTGATGATTGGTTTGTTTACAGACAAGGCGATTGCAACACACAAACGTCTGCCCTATCTGAATTATGAACAGCGTAAAAATGTTATTGAAAACATTAGAGGCGTTAGCTCTATTGTTCCACAAGATGAATGGAGTTATGTTCCAAACCTTCTGAAATACAAGCCAGATTATATTATTCATGGAGATGACTGGATATACGGTCCAGACAAATACCTCCGCGACGAAGTTTTCAAAGTAATGGAAAAGCTGGGCGGGGAAGTAATTGAGATCCCATATACAAAAGGAATCTCGGCTTCTGGCTTGAAAGACGCTATCGATTCTCTTGGCGTTACGCCCCAGGCGCGCCTGGCTTCGCTGCGACGTTTGATTTCCGCCAAGCCTGTTGTCCGAATTCTGGAATCGCACAATGGTTTGACAGGCCTTATTGCAGAACACACCGCTGTCGAAGTGAACGGACAGCATCGGGAATTTGACGGCATGTGGGCTTCAAGTCTGACGGACAGCGCCAGTAAGGGCAAACCCGATATTGAGGCGGTTGACTTGACCACTCGTTTGCATGATTTGAATGACACGTTGGAAGTTACCACCAAGCCTGTCATTTTCGACGGCGACACCGGCGGTAAAGTTGAGCATTTTGTCTTTACCGTCAGAACGTTAGAGCGGTTAGGCATTTCTGCTGTAATCATTGAAGACAAAGTGGGACTTAAGCAGAATTCATTATTTGGAACGGACGCCGTTCAGCTGCAAGACAACATAGAAGACTTTTGCAATAAAATCAAAGCTGGAAAAAAATCTCAGATTACTCGCGATTTTATGATTATATCCCGTATAGAAAGCTTGATTGCCGGGAAATCTGTTGACGATGCATTGGAACGCGCGTTCGCATACGTGGGCGCCGGAGCCGACGGCGTGATGATTCACTCCAGAAACAAAGACGGCATGGATATCAAGGAATTCTGTCAGCGTTTCAGAGAAAAGGACAACCATACGCCAATCGTAGCAGTACCGACTACTTACAATCAGTTTACAGAGGAAGAACTTGCCAGTTGGGGAATCAATATTGTTATCTACGCCAACCACATGCTGCGAAGCGCCTATCCCGCCATGGTTAAATGCGCTCAACGGATTCTTGAAACATCCCGCAGTTTGGAGGCGTCGGAGGAATTCTGTATGCCCATCAAGCAGATTTTGACTCTTATTCCAGGAAACAAGAAGTAATAAACGTTATGCTTTCACCAGCTTTTTTCATAGAGAAATTAAAAGAAAACGGCATTGACTTCTTCGCAGGCGTTCCTGACAGCCTGTTGAAGAACATTTGCGCCTATATTACGGATCACTTTGACCCAGCTCACAATATTATTGCTGCCAATGAGGGCGCGGCTGTCGGATTGGCTGCTGGTCATTACCTTGCAACCGGACAGCCAGCTTGCGTTTATATGCAAAACAGCGGCGAGGGCAACGCCGTCAATCCGTTGGCGTCGCTTATGGACAGCGAAGTTTATAATATCCCGGCGCTGCTTTTGATTGGCTGGCGCGGACGTCCAGGCGTTCATGACGAACCGCAGCATGTTAAACAGGGCAAGATTACAACTGGTCTGTTAAACGTGATGGGCGTCAATTATGAGGTTCTTTCAAAAGAAGAAGACAAAGCCGTCAAACAGATTGAAATAGCCGCAGCCGCGCTCAAAAGAAATGAAGTTTTCGCGTTGGTTGTCGAGAAAGACACTTTTGAGAGCTATACACTCCAAAATGTCGATGTGAACGACCTTGCGATGAGCCGTGAAGAGGCAATTCAAACTGTTGTTGCATCATTAAATGACACAGACTGCATTGTAAGTTCCACGGGCATGATCAGCCGCGAACTTTTTGAATGCAGAGCGGCAAAGGAGCAAGGACATCAGCGCGATTTTCTGACCGTTGGCAGTATGGGGCATGCGTCGCAGATTGCATTGGGCATAGCTTTGGCGCAGCCAGATCGCCGCGTTTGGTGTTTTGACGGCGACGGAGCCGTCATTATGCACATGGGCAACATGGCAATAATTGCTGACAAGGCGCCGCGAAACTATGTTCATGTTGTATTTAACAACGGCGCTCATGACAGCGTAGGCGGTCAGCCAACTGTGGGGCTGAAAATTGACCTGCCAGCGGCGGCAAAGGCGGTTGGATACAAAACCGTCTATAGCGTTGAAAACAAAGCCGGACTTGATTCTGTTTTGAGTGAAGTGAAGAATCAGGAAAGTCCGGTTTTACTTGAAGTCAAGGTTAAGAAAGGCGCCCGCAAGGACTTGGGACGTCCGACAACCACTCCCATTCAAAACAAGACAGCTTTAATGCAGTTCTTAAAGAAATGAAGATTGTCATACTCGCAGATATTCATGCCAATGTTACGGCCCTCAACGCTGTACTTGCTGACCTTGAAACTATCGGTAAAGCAGATTCCATTGCAATTTTGGGAGATCTGGTCAACTATGGTCCGCGCCCCAATGAAACAATAGAAATTATAAGAAGCGTCAAAGCTAACATCATGGTGAATCTTTGGGGCAACCATGAATATTCGATTTTTGGCGGAAGTCTCGACAAGTTTGCCACCGACCGCGGCAGAGCGACGCTTCGGTATACGAACTCAATTCTTTCATACGAATCCCGCTTGTATCTTGATAAACAGATGAATCATAGCGGTTTTCAGGAATGCGATATCGATGGCAAGAAGTTTTTGTTTATTCATGGCAATTTGGACGATCCATACTGGGGCAAGCTGGGAATTGACGCCATGAATGACGAGCATTTTGCCAGGTTTGATTATGTAATAAGCGCTCATTCGCATGTATCGCATTATGTAGAGCAGTTTTTTCCATCGGATAACGCTGCATATCGCAACAAGAAACGAACCGTTTTTATCAACCCGGGTTCTGTAGGTCAACCTCGAAACCATAATATTTATGCACAATATGGCATTTTGGATACTCAAAGCGGAAACTATGAGCGTCGTTGTGTTTGGTACGATGTTACAGAAGAACAAAAGAGTTTTTCGGATGCCGTGGATGTTTTTTATAAAGAAAGATTGGCGTTTGGAATATGAAAAGCTTGATAATTACTGTTGCAGGCATGTCCAGCCGATTCAATAAGGACGCTACGGAGAAAACGCTGAAGTGTCTTTATTATGAGGATTATCCATCGAATTCTCTATTGAGTCTTCAGATCAGTAAAACCTACGACCTGGTAGACGAGATTGTCATTGTAGGCGGCTATAAATATGAGGACTTGGAACAATTTATCCGCAATCAAATCAAAGACGTTAGCCATAAGCTGAAGCTGGTTTTTAATGAACATTATTTTGATTACAGCTCAGGTTACAGTTTGTTGAAAGGGATAGAAAATACGTCGAATAAAACCGACGAGATTATCTTTATAGAAGGCGACTTGCTGTTTGATACGCAGAGCGTAAAGAAAATAATCGACTCGTCTAAAGACGTCATTTCTATTAATACTGAACCAATTCTCTCCGATAAAGCCGTAGCGCTTTATTTTGACGCCGATAATTATCCTCATTATCTTTATGATGTTAAACATTCCTGTTTGGAGATTCGCGAACCGTTTACGGCGATTTACAACTCTGGACAAATGTGGAAGTTTATGAATCCCAATAAGGCGAGGGTCGTCTGTCAAAACTTAACCCCAGAACAGGCGCAGGGAACTAATCTGGAAATTGTTCAGAAGTATTTTGGCGCGTACAATCGTTCACAATTGGATATTATCAGAATCAATTTTTGGTATAACTGCAATACCGTTGCAGATTATCGAGAGGCTATTAAATTAAGCAAATGAAAACCTTAAATGAAAAACTGAATCTTCTTAAGAAGAAACTGGATAGCGGTGAAAAAGTAACAATTGCCATTTTCGGCCTGGGCAGCGTCGGCTGCTATTTGTTGGACTATTTAGTTTCATTAGCCGATCCTCAACTTCGATTGGCTATTGTTGGCCGCAATGCCGACAAGATGCAGCAGGACGTGAACATCATCCGCACCGCTGCCGCCATCCGCAGACAACTACGCAGCGAAATCATTGTTGAAGGAGGCTGCGACTTCCAAGACGTTTCGTCTATCGAAACCGCTTTGAATAAAATCCAGCCGGATTTTATCGTCAATAGCAGCCGTCTGTATTCAGGTTTGAAATACGGTTCTATTTCATGGCTCAATCTTCGCGCCTACGGAATTTGGGCGCCAATGTCAGCGCTTCTTGGCAAGAACATCATGGAGGCATACGAAAAAAGCGGGTGCAATGCTGTAAGCATTAACACCTCTTATTCCGATGCCGTCATTCCCTGGCTTAAGAGCGCAGGAATGGCTTATTTTGACTTTGGCAGCGGCAACCTCAATCATTTGATTCCGCGCATGAAATTCTATGTGGCTGAAAAGTTTGGAATTTCTAACCTCAATGACATTGACATTACGCTTGTTGCCAGTCATTTTCACGATGTGGTTATTAGCAAGGAAGGTCACACCGAAGGCGTCAAGCTGTTGTTGAGCATCAAATATCAAGGTCAGGAACTTGACATCAGCCATGAGGACGTTTACAAAGCCTGCGCCATATCAATGCCTACCGACCAGAAGCGCAACATGATGAACGCTTCGAGTAACTTTGATATTATTTATAGCGTTTTGCTTGCTATTAGAGAGAAAAAGACTGTCAAGATTCACGTTCCAGGCGTGGATGGCCATATTGGCGGTTATCCGTTTATCATTGATGGAACCGGAGAAACCGTGAAGGGATATATGGCGCCCGATTATTCCTTGGAACAAATGGAACAAGTGAACAGGAATTCCATTTTTTGCGACGGCATTGAGAATGTTGAAAACGGATGTCTTGTTTATACAGACGCCTTATTGGAAAAGGTCAGGGAAAAGTTTAACGCGATTATTCCCAAGAGAGTTCCTCTGTCAGAGGCTGATACAGTCGCCGAACTTTTAATTAAAGGGATTATTGAACCTTCGTTAAAGAACTAGTCCTGCTTTACGTTGTTTTACGAGAACATAAATAGGCTCTCTAACAATATCTGAGAATATTGTTTTTGTTAAAACATTATATCACAGACGCCAATTTCTCGGATGAATCTATAAAATGAACGTCTTGAATCTATTTCAAGGCGTTCATAACGGGGATGAAGCCATATATTTCTATTGACGCAGTCTGGAATTTGACTATAATAATCATAGAAGACATATTATATATAGTATTATTGTTTTTATGGGTTATCCATGCGAGTTGCAGATTATATTTTTCAGACGTTAGCGGACTGGGGCGTGAAGAACGTGTTTTTCGTTTCCGGCGGCGGGGCGATGTTTCTCGACGACGCTCTCGGGAAAGAGAAGCGGATCCAGTACGTTTGCTGTATGCACGAACAGGGAGCGGCGATCGATAATTAGTTTTGATGAAAATCAGGAAAGGCGTATAAATGGGAAATATAGTTAGCAGCGAGCGAAATGATGATTTTCTGAGTGAAATCTGCTCTATTATCCGGCAAGGACGTGAGAACTCAGGCATTGCGGTCAATAGAATAATGATTGATTCATATTGGCTATTAGGAAAACGGATTGTCAATGAAGAACAGAATGGAGAGAATCGCGCTCAATACGGAAAACAGATTCTTAAAATAGCTTCAGATGAATTAACAAAACGTTTTGGTAAAGGTTTTGGCATTAGAAACATATCGTATTTTCGTCAGTTTTATCTGTTGTTTCCAGATTTAGAGATTCTGCACACGCGTGTGCAAAATCTTTCGTGGTCTCATATCCGAACCGTTTTACGGGTTGATGATGAGAATATTCGGAATTGGTATTTAGCTGAAGCAAGTCGTGAAGGCTGGGGCGTTCGGCTCCTTAATCGTAATATCGCCACACAATACTATCAGCGATTATTGCTTTCTCATTCACAGCAGGCTAAAAATATTGTTCATCAGGAAATGATATCCAAAGCTCCGGTAGACGTTTCAACCCAAAAATTGGAATTTTTTAAAAATCCATTAGTCGCCGAGTTTTTGGGAATTTCTCAAGATTTCGCTTATTCAGAAACTGCTTTAGAAACGGCAATCATTAACCATTTGGGAAAATTTTTAATGGAGTTGGGAAAAGGTTTTGCATTTGTTGCCAGGCAACAAAGAATCAATACTGATATGGGAGACTACTATATAGATTTAGTATTTTATAATTATATACTAAAATGTTTTGTATTAGTTGATTTAAAGACGGACGCCATTTCTCATCAAGACGTTGGTCAGATGGATATGTACATCAGAATGTATGATGAATTGAAAAAGCGTCCGGAAGATAATCCAACTATCGGTTTAATTTTATGTTCTGAAACGAGCAGGGATATTGCCAGATATTCTATTTTGAACGGAAATCAACAACTTTTCGCTTCAAAGTATTTGCCATACTTGCCAACTATTGAGGAATTACAAAAGGAGATTGAAAATCAAAAAGAAATTTTTCAATTGCAGTTTGAAAAAACAGAAGAATCCGATATTACATAGTTAAAATTCTTGTTATTTCAATATAACTATATTTAAAAATATCCTACATTGAAACCATTTATTAAAATATTTCCATGCGAGTTGCAGATTATATTTTTCAGACGTTAGCGGACTGGGGCGTGAAGAACGTGTTTTTCGTTTCCGGCGGCGGGGCGATGTTTCTCGACGACGCCCTCGGGAAAGAGAAGCGGATTGAGTACGTTTGCTGTATGCACGAACAGGGCGCGGCGATCGCGGCGGAAGGGTTCGCCCGAATTTCCAATCAGCCCGGCGTGGCTTGCGTTACGACCGGTCCCGGCGGGACGAACGCGCTCACCGGCGTCGCGGGCGCCTGGCTGGACTCGATTCCCATGCTGGTCGTTTCCGGGCAGATCAAAAACGCCACGTGCATCAAGTCGTATCCTCATCTCAAGCTGCGTCAGCTGGGAGATCAGGAGCTGAATATCGTCGATGTCGTCAAGCCGATTACCAAGTACGCAGTGATGGTCAGCCGGAAGGAAGACGTCCGGTATTGTCTGGAACGCGCTTGGCGCTTGGCGAAAGCTGGGCGGCCCGGCCCCGTTTGGTTGGACGTCCCGCTGGACGTACAGTCGGCTGATATCGACCCCAGTCAGTTGCGCTCGTACAACCCGGCGGAGGACGATCAAGACCTGGACGTTTCCGACCAAGACCTGCAAACGGCGCTGGAACGTCTTGCCGCTGCCAAGCGACCGGTGATTGTCGCGGGTATCGGCGTTACGCTTTCCGACAGCCGCCGCGAGTTCCTCCAGATGGCGGAAAAGCTCGGCGTTCCCGTCTTAACGACCATTTCCGGAATCGACCTCATCCCGTCAGACAACCCGCTTTTCTTTGGGCGTCCCGGCATTTTGGGAGAGCGTCCCGCCAACTTCATTCTGCAAAATTCCGACTTTGTCCTCGTTCTCGGAACGCGAATGTGTCTCCGGATTATCGGCTACGCCTTTGAGTCCGTGGCGCGGGCGGCGTACAAGGTCATGGTAGACGTCGACGACGCAGAACTGAACAAGCCGACGTTTCAGCCGGATTTGAAAATCCACGCGGACGCCGGGCGGTTTATTCGCCGCGTCCTGTCGTCCAACGCCACGACTGGCGACCTGTCCGACTGGCTGGCGTACTGTAACAACGTCAAGAGGAAATATCCGGTTGTAACAGAAGAACATCGAAACCGAACGGACTACGTCAGCTCGTACGCGTTCCCGGAAC
The DNA here is from genome assembly GCA_017557195.1 of Thermoguttaceae bacterium. Classification (GTDB taxonomy): domain Bacteria; phylum Planctomycetota; class Planctomycetia; order Pirellulales; family Thermoguttaceae; genus RUG11551. The sequence continues at coordinate 35,492 of JAFZAL010000019.1, forward strand.
TGGTTGGGCAGAACCTCTCTGCTGGCGATATTGTCGTTACCGGCAACGGCACTGCGTACACGAGTACGTTTCAGGCGATCCCCCTCAAGCCGGGCGTGAGAATGTTCAGCAACCAGGCGTGCGCGTCGATGGGCTACGACCTCCCCGCTGCGATGGGCGCTGCGTTTGCCGGTTCCGACCGGCGCGTCGTTCTCTTTACCGGCGACGGCAGCATTCAGATGAACGTTCAGGAGATGCAGACGATTCTCAACTATCGGCTCCCGATCAAGGTGTTCATGTACAACAACGACGGCTATTTGTCGATTAAAAACACTCAGCGAGCGTTTTTCGAGGGACGGTTTGTTGGCTCCAACCCGGAGTCGGGCGTCGTGTTGCCGGACATGAAAAAAATTGCCGCCGCCTACGGCTGGACCGTGTATCAGATTAAAAACAATCAGGAAGCGGCAGCCCTCGTACCGGAAATCCTGGCTCAGCCGGGGCCGGTCTTCTGCGAAGTCATGACGGATCCGTACGAAGTCCTCGGACCGAAATCGGCGTCGAAGCAAATGCCCGATGGTTCCATCGTGTCGCAGCCGCTGGAAAACCTCGCGCCGTTCCTGCCGGAAGAAGAGCTTCGGGAAAACATGCTCATCCCGCCCGTTCAGAATTTTACCGACTATTTTTTCGACCTCGACGGGACGACGCTTGACACGTACGGGGATTTGAGATCGTGCATGAAAGCCGCGCTGCAAAAGTATACGAATGACGTCGACCGGTTTGATACGGATTTCGTTATCGGCCCGCCGCTGCAGATGTCGGTTAAGATGTTTCTTCCCGACGCCGACGAACAAACAATCGACAATATTTGTCGAGAGTTTAAAACGCAGTATGATGCGTCCGACTATCCCGAAACAAAAATGTATCCCGGGATTGAGGATTTGATTAACCGCCTTTGCAAAGCTGGCAAACGGATTTATATCGTAACCAACAAACGCCGCGTTCCGACGTTCCGTCTGCTGGACAAGTTTGGTTTGAGAGACAAAGTTGTGGAAGTCGTAACGCCCGATTCGCGTCCGGACGGGTATACCAAAACGGAAATGATCCAAGCGCTGTTGTACAAGTACAGCGTCAACCCGGACAAAGCCGTCATGACCGGCGACATGACCAGCGACGTCATGTCGGGCAAAGCCGCCGGCATCCACACGATTGCCGTAACGTGGGGCTACGGGTCAGAGGAAGCCCTCAAAGAATCCCAGCCGGACAAAGCGATTTCGTCCGTCGACGATTTCTGGCTGTAGTTGCGGGACGGACTTGCAGGAATTCGTTTGTTTGAGTATAATAGAAGAAAACGAACTGGATAAACGAACGTCAAAAGAGTAACAATAAAAATCACAGTATTATACAACCAATTGCCCCATTTCATGACAACCATTTTATTTGATAATGAGTGTAACCATTCCTTCTGCTGAATCAGAAACCGTTGAATTCAAGTCGTCTTTTAATCAGGGCGTAATTGAATCTCTAACCGCATTTGCAAATAGCCATGGCGGAAAAGTCTTCGTTGGCATTTCGGATAAAAGAGAAGTTGTTGGGGTAACGTTAGGAACGGAAAGCATTCCCAATTGGCTCAATGAGATACGTACTAAAACTAGTCCATCGCTCATCCCTGACGTTGAGATTGTTGAGGTTAATGACAGAACAGTTGTTGTCTTTTCGCAGTCAGAGTTTCCCATTAAACCTGTTTCTGTTTCAGGACGGTATTTTGTCAGACATGCCGCGTCAAATTTTGTGTTGTCTATTTCCGACGTTGTTTTGATGCATTTAAAAACTTTCAACGCCAGTTGGGATTATTATATTGATTCAGTTCATGATTTGAATTCTATTTCTATTGATAAAGTTAATGAGGCGATATCGGCTATTCAAAAACGAAATCAAACTCAAATAGCAGAGGCTCCGTTGGATTTTTTGCGAAAAATGGAGCTATTACGAGACGACAAAGTAACTAATGCGGCTTTTTTACTGTTTTCCGCTAACGATACGTCTCAAACTACAATTGAATTGGGACGATTTCAGACTCCTACAATTATCAAAGATTCGTTGCGTACAAAATCGGATATTATTTCTCAGCCAAATCAGGTTATGGATTTTGTAAAAAAACATATCAATAAAGAAATTGTCATAACAGGTAACGCTGAAAATGAAGAACGATGGCAGTATCCGCTTGATGCGATTCGAGAAATTGTTATGAATATGATTGTTCATCGCGATTATCGCAGCGCAGCGGATTCTGTAATTAAAATATACAATGATCGAATTGAGTTTTACAATCCCGGCGATCTGCCAGATGGTTTGACAATTGACAAGCTGCTGTCTAATAACTATATTTCTGCCCCTCGCAATAAAAAGATTGCGGACTTTTTCAAGGAAATGGGGATGATAGAGAAGTACGGCTCAGGTATTCGACGTATTATTACTCCCTTTAAAGAACGAGGTTCTCGTTTGCCAGTTTTTGAGTCCGTTCAAGGTGGTTGGCGAGTTACTGTTTATGCAAGCGATAAATTGGAGTATGTAGATCAAACAAGCGATAAGACTGGTTTGACAAGCGATAATTCAAACGAAGCAATCGATAAACCATCAAAAGCAATCGATAAACCACCAAAAACAAGCGATAAACCAATTTCGACAAGCGATAAATCCGAACAGACAAGCGATAAAATACTAGCTTTTATTCGAGAGCGAGAGTCGGTTTCAACGGCAGAAGTGGCTATGGAGCTTTCTCTTAGTCCTTCTCGTTGCAGGGCGATTTTGGCGTCGATGGTCAATCAGAGCATACTTATCGCAGTTGGTAATAATAAAAATAGACGGTATAAAATCCACCCATAATTCCCATGAAAACCATATCCATTGTAGCTGGCTGTTATAACGAAGAGGGCAACCTTCAGGAACTGTACGACCGTTTGCGCGCCGTTTTCGAGCGGAATCCGCAGTACGATTACGAGATTATCATTGCGGACAACTGCTCAACCGACGGCAGTCGTGGCGTTCTGCGGCGTCTGGCGGCCGAAGACCCCAAGTTCAAGGTGATTTTCAACGCGAACAACTTCGGGCACATTCGCTCTCCGTTCAACGCCTTTTTGCAGGCGACCGGCGACGCGGTTGTCATGATGTGTTCAGACTTGCAGGAGCCGCCCGAGGTTATCGACGAATTCCTGCGCAAGTGGGAAGAAGGGTTCGACGTTGTCGCTGGCGTCCGTTCCGGCACGCGAGAAGGCTGGTTTATGCCGATTTTCCGGAACCTGTACTACTGGCTGCTGGGGAAAGCGTCCGACAACTCGCATCTGCTCAAGGCGTTTACCGGGTTCGGGCTGTACGACCGAAAATTCTGTGACGCCGTCAAACTCTACAACGAGCCGTACCCGTATTTCCGCGGACTGGTCAGCGAAATCGGGTTCAAACAGGCGCAAGTTCCCTTCGTTCAGGACAAACGCAAGCACGGCAGAACGAAAAACAACTTCTTTACTCTGTACGACATGGCAATGACGGGGTTTGTCAACCATTCCAAACTCCCGCTGCGATTGGCGGTATTTTTTGGGTTCTTCGCCGGGTTTGTCAGCTTTCTTATTGCAATGGGATACCTGGTCGCGAAGCTGGTTTGGTGGGATCGTTTTCAGATGGGGACCGCTCCGATTTTGATTGGAATTTTCTCGTTCATGTCCGTTCAGCTCTTTTTTATCGGGGTTATCGGCGAATATATCGGCGCGATTTGGACTCAGGTCAAAAATCGTCCGCTGGTTATTGAAGACGAAAAGCTGAACTTCGATGAAAAGGAAAAAAAGTAGCCTCTGCGAGCGCAGCGTTATTTGTATTCAATGGGTAAATTTGAACTATTAGACCGCATATATCTGAAAACCCGCATGTCGCAGTTCGTCGATGCGTTGGCGGGCAAGACCGTTTTGATTACCGGCGCAACAGGCTTTTTCGGCAAATGGCTGCTTGAAAGCGTGATTGCGTTCAATCAAACGTTACATCTGGAAGAGGAAAACCGTCTGCAAATCGTTGCGTTGTCGAGAAATCCCGGCGCGTTTCTGGAACGATACCCCAAATTCGGTCAGTACGATTTTATTGAGTATATTTCCGGAGACGTCCGAACGTTTGAGTTGGAAAACGTCAACGTCGATTACGTTATTCACGCTGCGACGGACGCCAGCGCGAAGCAGGAACAGGAGAACCCGGACGAGATGTATTCGGTCGTCGTTCACGGAACGCAGCGCGCCTTGGACGTCGCCCGACAGTGCGGCGCAAGCCGATTTCTTCTCACCAGCTCCGGGGCGGTTTACGGACCGCAGCCGCCGGAGATGTCACACATTCCGGAAAGTTACGTCGGAACGCCTGTTACTGCCTACGGACAGGGCAAGGCAATAGCCGAGCAGATGGTCAACCATTACGCTGACCGGTTCGGCTTCCAGACGCATATCGCCCGCTGTTTCGCGTTCGTCGGACCGTATTTGAATCTCGACATCCACTTTGCCGTCGGGAACTTTATCCGCAACGCGCTGGACGGTCAGCCGATTGTTATCAAGGGCGACGGAACCCCAACGCGCTCGTACCTGTACGCGGCAGAACTGATAATTTGGCTCTGGACGATTCTGCTTCGCGGAGAAAATCATTGCGTTTACAACGTCGGGTCGGATGAAGCCGTTACAATCAAAGAACTGGCTCAGCGCGTCGCCAGCCGCTTTGACAACCCGCCGGAAATCCGGATTCTGGGAACGCCAGACCCCAGCAAACCTCGAGCGCAATACGTCCCGAGCGTCGATAAAATCAAAAATGAACTGGGACTGTCGCAAGAGTACAGTTTAGACGACGCCCTCGACAGTACAATCGAGTTTAATCGATAGTAAATAACATGTACGTATCATAGAAATTAACAAAATATAACAACCCATACGTCGACGTAATCGGTTGACAAATATCCATTATTACCCCGCCCCTTGCAATTATTTCAATTTGTACTAAAATATTAAAAAGAATGAAACGGTTGTGCGTTTCAATACCTAGTTTCCTGCCTTTTTCATTACGGAGAATGACTCACATGAAAAGAACCGCATTAGCTATCGCTGCATCGTTGTTGTTTGCTGTTGGCTGCGAACCGATTGCGCCAACTACCGCCCCTACTGGCACCGGTACGGAAACCGCGCCTGTTGAAGAAACTGTTGTTGAAGAAACCACCGTCGAAGAAACGGTTGTTGAAGAAGCTACCCCAATTGAAGAAACTACCCCAATCGAAGAAGCCGCTCCAATTGAAGAAGCCGCTCCTGAAGTTCCCGCTGTCGAAGAAGCCGCTCCCACTGAAGAAGCTGCTCCTGAAGTTCCCGCTGTCGAAGAAGCTGCTCCCGCTGAAGAAGCCACTCCCGAAGTCCCCGCTGAACCGGCTGTTCCTGCTGAAGAAGCCGCTCCTGAAGTCCCCGCTGAACCGGCTGCTCCCGCTGTAGAAGAAGCTGCTCCCGCTGAAGAAGCCGCTCCTGAAGTCCCCGCTGAACCGGCTGTTCCTGCTGAAGAAGCCGCTCCCGAAGTTCCCGCTGTCGAAGAAGCTACTCCTGCTGAAGAAGCCGCTCCTGAAGTCCCCGCTGTCGAAGAAGCTGCTCCCGCTGAAGAAGCTCCGGCTGTCGAAGAAGCTCCTGCTGCTGAAGCCGCTCCTGCCGCTCCGGCTGACGCTGTTTCCGCTTACGCTCCTGCCGCCGCTCTGGCGACTCAGGTTGAAACCTATCTGGAAGACATTGAAAAGAATCTGGCTGACGCTGACACCTATGCTGACAAGAAAGACGCCGTTGCGGAAGACGCTGCTGGTCTGACGGTTTTCTTTCTGGCTTTGGGTTTGAACGATCAGGACAGCCCCTATAAGGCGAAGGCTCCGAATCTGGTCAAAGCCGCTCAGGCGCTGGCTGCCGCTACCACTCTTGAAGAAGCCAAAGCTGCGTTAGAGTCCATTAAAACTGCTGAAGCCTCGACGGACGCTCTCGCCTGGACGAAGGTTGCTCCGCTGTCTTCCTTGATGAAGCAGGTTCCGGCTATCGACACGAAAATGAAGCGCACGATTCCCAAACGCATGGATAAAAAACAGGACGAATGCCTTGCCATGTGCGCCGCTGTCGCCGCTTTGATGCAGGGCAGCATTGCCAACGCCGGCGAAACTGAACAGCCGACCGAAACCGCTCAGTGGACGGCGTTCTCAATTCAGGGACGCGATGCCGCAGCCGCTATCGCCAAAGCTGTCGCCGCTCAGGATAAAGACGCTGCCGAAGAAGCCATGGCGACTCTGCACAAAGCCTGCGACGATTGCCACGCCGTTTTCCATCAGAACAAAAAAGCTGACGAATAATTAAATCGCTCTCGCACGTCGGGCGTTTTCGTCCGACGATTGAGTAAAAATCTATATTGCGCGCTGAGGTCCCCTCTCAGCGCGTTTTTTCATCTTGCCACAGGCTCTTAACCCGATGGCACATTTGCTGATTGCTCGCCTCTAATAAATATGATAATTTTATCTGTTTTATTAAAGAATTTCATTTTTTTCTAAAATTATTCTTTTTAGCGCTTAATAATTTTAAAATATGGTTTATAATATATATTAGACGAAAGTATTATTTTGCGCCCGGACGTTCCAGCGCAAATGACGTTTAACATAACCGTAATCCCAGTTTTACCCAATTAGAAGAAGTAAAATGATGGCTCATATTCGAAAATGCTCGTTCATCCCTTCCCGCATTTTGACATGCGGCAGAATTCTCTTTTCTGTTCTGGCTGTTTTTACGATTGGAGTTTATGTCAACGCTCAAACGGTCGTTCGCACCAACGGTGGAACAGAAACTGCGACCGGTACAGACGTTTCAGTAGTTCAAAAGGCTGACGGCTACGCCAGCGGCGACGTTATCAGCGTTTCTGGCACGTCTGAAACCAGCATCGCGCCATTTTCCGCTTCCGTGAGAGTTGAAGGTTCGTATACCGTTGACAACTTTACCGTTCAATCGGGAACAAGCGACAAACAGTATATCGGCGCTCTTGCTAATTCCCGAAATTACGTCCTGAAACTGGGAAACAAAAATTATAATTTAACGTTCAAAAACGTCGAATTCCAGAACAATGACGTTCCCCAAGACACTGCCGGCATCTTTTTAATCATGGATCAAGCTACGTCCACGGTAACGTTGAATCTGGACAATGCTTCGTTTACAAAATTCAAAGGATCGAAGGACGGCAATTATGGCGGGATTATTAATTCTTCTGGAGATTTAACTATCAATGGAACCAATACCGTTTCTTTCTATGGAAATGGAACCGGGTCGGGTGGCGCAATTTTTGCCGGAAAATCTGTAACCATTAATTGTGACGAAATCATCTTTGACAACAACGCCTGCAACAACTCCGGAGCGATTCGCAACAGCGGCGCGTTGGATATTACTGGTTCAAAGGTTACGTTTAGTAACAACTCAGCGCGGAATAACGGTGGAAGCATTTATTCCACCAGTACAATCAAGATGACAGGAAAGGGAGACGCCTCCGTCTTGACGTTTAGCGGCAACACTGCAAAAAACGAAGGCGGCGTTATTTATTCCGAAAAGGAAATTAATCTTGATTTCAACACAATTACTTTTAGCGACAACCAAGCTACAAATGCTGGAGGCGCAATCCGATTTAACAATTCAAATACAGCCCTCAAAGCATTCATTACAGGCGAGACGGTTACTTTTGACAATAACTCCACCTTAACCAAAAACGGCGGAGTTATCCACACGAACGCATCTGTCGAGATGAAAGGCAAGTCAGATGACTCGGTATTTACCTTTAGCAACAACTCCGCTGTACAGGGTAACTGCGGCGTCATTGTTGCTGTCGGCTCGGTAGAATTTTCGACTGGTTCGTTTATATTCCAAAACAACTCTGCCAAGGGAATCGCCGGCGCGATTGAAGCCCGAAAAGGAATTACGTTCTCCGGCGACGGTACGTCTGCAACGTTTACAGGCAATACTGCTGGTACAGGAAACGATCTTTATCTGACAAACGCCAATACCGCTTTGACGTTCCAGGACAACGGAACGTATTATTTCGACGGCGGCATTTACTTGTCTGACGCCACTCAGACCATGGTCGTCGACAAAGCTCAAGTTACGATTGCCGGACGCAGCAACGTTTCAAACAATAATTATCAGCTTCAGACTGTTACAATTTCCAACGGCGGCAAGCTGACGGCGAATTTGGACTATATTGATTCTCTTACCGGAAAATTCAACGTTGAAGAAGGAACGCTGGAATTCAACGTCGGCTCCGGCGTAGCTAAAGAGCTGACGCCGTCCGAGATGTTTACCATTTCCGGTTATTCAACCGGCTCTGTCGTCAAATCCGGCGCAGGCAAGCTGACGCTTGTCGGCGATTATTCGTATTCCAGCCCAACAACGGTTAACGGCGGAACGCTTCTTGTCCCATCAACTGGAACCAACCTTGCAACTTCCAAAGTTACAGTCGCATCAGAATCGGAAGCCGTTTTCCAGACGGGAACGAATCTCAATGGCGTCGCATTTGAGATTGGAGAGGGCGGAAAATTTGTCGTTGGCGAGACGTACGCGTCCAAAGATATTACGATCGGCGCTCTGACTCTTAACGGAGGAACTATCTGTTTCGATTTTAACGACGTCACGGTTTTAGATGAAGACTATAATATTGATACGGACTGGCTGCACGTTTCTTCCGCCGCCCTGAGTTCCGGAACTATTGATCTGACGTTCAATAGCAGCAGCGCTGACGATTGGTGGAACGTCATTAAAAATAATTATGGCGACGACGGGTTTGAGATCATCACCGGCTCCATTTCTGATCCTGAAAGCTTCAATAACAGCGCCAACGTTAAAGTTTCTGTGAACGGTACAGCGTCGAACGATTGGACGCTTACTGCTACATCGGACGGGCTTTTCCTTTTGGCAAAGGGAGACGAACCTGCCGGCGACCCCTGGTATTACGCCAATACGGGCGATATCAATGCGAGTACATGGACAATTGACGGGACAACCAAACAGGGCGTCCAGTTTACCGATGGCGGCGCCTCTGCGACGTTTGCAGGTGAAGGCGGCGTTATATTGGGGACTGACGGCGAATTCGAAATTGGAACAGGACGCACTCTGACGATCTCCAGCGCCGTTTCCGACGGCGACGGCGTCAGCGGCGGCGTTATCAAAACCGGCGATGGAACGCTAAAGTTCACCGGCGATACTACGTATACCGGCGTTACAACCATTTCCGAGGGAACGTTAGAGGTCAACAATAATAATTTTTCCTCATCAAGCGCTCTTATCGGCAATGGTACGCTGAAGCTAAAGCTGACCGGCAGCAATAAGTATTTCGATATTGGCGACGCTTCCGAGTTTACGGGAACAGTTCAGGTCTATGACGAAAACATTTCCGCCAACTCCCGCGTTCAACTCGCCGGAGCAAACGGAACAACTCCAGTGAACCTTGACCTGTCGAACGCTACGGTTGAGCTCAATGGCAATACTTCTGGTAAATACTCGGAACTGGCATTTTACAAAGGCGGTTCCAGCTTGAAAATTGGAACGTTAAACGGCAACAAGTACGGCAGAATTCTTAACGTCGACAGTTCAAGCGACGCGGCTTACAATAATTTAACCGTCGGCAGCGGAACTTTTGCCGGAGAAATCGGTCGAGAAGACGCCGCTGGCTCTCAATGGAGCTATGTAAACAAAATCAATTTGATTAAAACTGGCGACGGTACGTTCACGTTTAGCGGCATGCCGTATTATTTTGGCGAAACCAACATTCAGGGCGGCGTCCTCAAGTTCGTAAACGATAACGAAACCGGCAATAAGATGTTCAATCGTTCCAAAGCGTTAAAAGGTTCTGGAACGCTGCAAGTTGTCGGAAACACGAATAACTGGGTTTGCTTTGCAATTGACGCTGACGCCAGCGCCCCGCAGGAATTTTCCGGAACGCTGGACGTGTCAGGCAACTTCGTGTTCTATCAAAACACTAATTTGGGTAACGCCACGCTTCATGTTGCGGAAAGCGCTTATGCCACCATGCACGGCGGCAACACCAAAAATCTGACCGTCAAACAGCTCAATACTGAAGCTGGCTCCAAGGTCAGAATCAGTCACGCCAGCCCCGGCGAGGGTAATTTTGTAACGCTTACCGTTGGTTCTGGAACCGTCAACGGGGACTTGGGAGAAGTTGCCAATAACGCGTGGTACAACTCGGTCAGGCTGAACAAGGTCAGCGACGGTTCAGACGACGGCGGAACGCTGACTCTTGCTGGCGCGTTCCTCTATACCGGCGAAACAACGGTTTCCGGCGGTACGCTCAAACTGACCGGTAACGCGGTTTCCGCCAACGCCAAAATGACTGTTGACAACAGCGGAACGCTGGAATACAACGTTGCAAGCGGAACGAAGACTTTGACGATTAAGGAACAAAATGCGATTGCCAGTACCGGACAGATTTATAAAACCGGCGGTGGAACGCTTCAGTTTGACGCTACAGAGTATCCTATCGACGCGAAATCCCTGGAGCTGGTCGAAGGACGTCTGGATTTAAAAGGATCTATGAATGGCTCCGTTACCGTTAACGGCGGCGTGTTCTCGCCAGGGAACTCCGTCGGAGAAGCGAACGTAACAGGCAACGTTACTATTTCGGATACCGGCGCGATATTATTTGAATTCTCGTCCTATGAAGAAGGTCTGTTTGACGTATTGAACATCGTCAACGGCGACAGTACGACAGATTTCAAGTTTATGGCTGGCGATAAAACAATTCAGCTGTTATTCGAAAGCGGCGACGAAGGAGATTGGGCGGAGTCTTTTGAAATTAATCCTGACGGATATCAGCTCGTCTATGACAATAATTTTTCATGGCTTGGCAATCTTTCAGACTGGCTGGGCACAAATAAAGATCTGTTTGGTCTGGAAGGCAGATCAGACGGACTTTATCTGGTTGCTGCAGGAGCTGATCCCGGACCGGGCCCCGGACCTGGACCAGGACCCGAACCCGGCTCCGGCGTTCCAGAACCGTCAACTTGGGCGTTGCTGTTACTCGGCGCCGCTGGTCTGCTGTACTGGCGAAAAAAGAATGCGTAATTCGTAATGCGTAATGCGTAATTACGCAAGCGTGACAAATATCGGAAAGCGAGAGCGAAGCGTTAGCGGAACTCTCGCTTTTTTATTAATAGAATCATCTAACTGTCAAGCGCAGCTTGATACAGAAATCAAGGGTCTTGACGGCAAGGCGTCATGAGAGAAATTCCAGCAAAGCGCTCAGGTTTCGTTCGCCGACGGCTCTGCCGATTTCGTAAACGCGCTGCATTTGGTCGGGATCGTGTGAGATTCGGGAGATTTCTAGCGGTTGTTCCGGCGCGATGAGAAACGTCTGACCGGACTGTACGCGGGAGTCCAAATAATCCATCGACGCGTTGTAACGCTCGGAGCGGGACTGCATGGCGTCGCAGACTTTCGGCCAGCGCCGCAGGAACGGCTTCCAAAGCCGAAGCTTTCCCTCCGGGGGTTTGCGGTAACCGCGCGGGCGGGTCGTGATTACGACGTTGCGGTCGTACCCCAGCGATTCGAAATAGCGCAGCGGAATGGCGTCAGAAAGACCGCCGTCGAGATACTCGCCGCCGTTGATCGCAACGGGCCGCGAAACGATCGGCATGGACGCTGACGCCTGCATCCACTTGAACGCCTTTTCGTCTGCGTGATCAATGCGTCGGTATGCGGGTTCGCCTGTCGCGCTGTCTGTAACAACGAGGTAGAACTCCATCGGGTTTGCCTCGAACGCCGATGCGTCGAAAACGTCCAACTCCATCGGCAGCTCTCGATAGCAGAAGTCGGCGTTGAAAAGGTCGCCCGTCATGATAAACGACCGCCACGAGCAGTAGCGTGGATCGCGCGCAAAGCGTTTGTTGTATCGGATCACGCGCCCGATCTGACCGCTTTTGTAGTTGCAGCCGAAACACGCCCCCGCCGAAACGCCGATCAGACCGTCGAATCGGACGCGGTTTTCCATCAGAACGTCGAGAACGCCAGCGGTAAAAAGCCCGCGCATGGCGCCCCCTTCAAGTACAAGCCCGTTTTTCATTCCGGCTTCATTTCCGATTCTCTTTTTTCAAGAGGCATGTAAGTATCGCAGTAGGATATAACCGCCTTTCGGAATTCCTCGAACTTTTCCGGGTCTTTACTCATCCCATGGTCCGAGTTCGGAAAGTCCACGCAGACGTGCGGGACGCCGTTCTTTTCGAGCGCCTGAGTCAGGGCGTCGCGGTGGCAGAGCTTTACAAGCCAGTCCTTTCCTCCGTAGGCGTAGATCGTTGGAACGGATTTTTCTGTAACAAAGGAAATCGGCGAAAGGCTTTCCGCAAGCTTTTTGACCTTCGGCTTGTTCACGTACTCGGGTTTGATCTTCTTCCCTGTGACAAAAGAAAGAAGTCCTGCCGAATCATTCGCGCCGAGGGTTCTTTCGCAGAAGTCGGTCGGACCGACAAACTCAAACACGAACGCGATCGGGATGGGCGATTCTTCGGCTCGGGAGTACGAATAGAGCAGCGCGAGATGCCCACCCGCCGAAACGCCAGACAACGCGATTTTAGATGTCTGGTAACCTTCCGCCTCCAGTTTCTCCTTGATAGCGCCGATGCAGGCGGTAATTTCGTCCAGCATCGTGGGAATCGTTACTTCGGGATGTTCTTTGGACAGAAGCGAGTATTCAATCGTAGCCGTTACACAGTTTTGTTTCGTATAAGATCTGCAGGCGTAGGCAATGTCATGTCGGCTGCCGCCTTTCCACGCGCCGCCATGGATGAAGAGCATCAGCCGCACCGGGGCGTCCTTCTTCAAGTCTTTCGGGATGTACATATCGTACACGAGGTTCTTTTCTTTGTCATAGACCTGATTGAGAAGAGCCTGCCCGTCCTCTTCGGACCAGGCTTCCTTGCCGCCAGCACAGCCAACTGTCAGGATTGACGCGACTGCCAGCGCCAGAAACATACAAAAATCCAATAAGCTTTTTCTGAATGTCATGATCTTTTTTCTCCTTCGTGAGACGAATATTTTTTGCTCATGGTTTAGCTATTTGTTATCCTTTTATTTGCTCGTTCGACAAGACGCTTGCCCAGATCGTGAGCGTTGGCAAGGTCTGTAGCGAAATGCGTATCGCGGTACGCTCGCTTTTCCTCCTCGGAGAAAATGTTGAAGTCGTAACGCGAATAATCTGTGAACTGGTACGTGTTGCAGACATAGAGGGTTTCCGACGCTCCAAAAACAGCCGCCAGCGTCTGCGTGTTTGCTTCAAGGAGGATTTGATAGCCGATGTCCTTCATCATGCTTTCAGGACAGTTCATCGTGAAGATGTTAGCCGTCTCGATAACCTTATCGCGGCATACGAGAGGTTTTCCGTCTTCACAATGATAGCTGTACACCGGGAACGCGAGACGTTCAAGAAAAGCGCGATACACGCCCGTCGGGTAACTGAAGTATATCGGCGACCCGAGAACAAGAACATCCGCCTGACGCGCGCGTTCCAGAACGGGACGCAAGTCGTCGCGAATGGCGCAAACGCCGTTGGTCTTCGCGTTCTTGAGTTTGCAGGCAAAGCAGCTCTTACAACCCGTAAACGGGAATTCGTACAGGTTCACGATCTCCGTTTCCGCACCCGCCTCGCGCGCGCCCTCAGCAGCGCTTTCGAGCGCCTTGGCAGTATTCCATCCCTTACGTGGGCTTCCGTTAAAAAACATTGCAAGTATTTTTCCATCTTTCATAATTGTTTCCTTGTTACGTTGTTTGCCGGGATTCGATACGAGTCGAGTGGCATTTACCCGAAACTCACGCCACAAACCCTTTTTAAATAATCCTGTCGCCCCAGAACTTCACTGAGACGTCCTGACAACCAGCCTCTTTAGCCCAGACGAGCCGCGGGCGGATGAGCCGTTCGTCGAGCCGCGATGGCGTTTTTCCCCGTTGGTGGGCGAGTTCCCATAGATGACCGAATACGATGCGCTTGGCGTTGACCTTCTCTACAGCCTTGCGGACGTCGATGCCGCAGCCGGGGAAGAACAGCCAGAGGTCAGGACGTCCCCAGACGGTGTTCAGCTTCGGCTCCGTACCTTTACCGCTGTCGCCTGTATGGTACAGGATGAAGTCGCCGATTTTGATCTCAAACGCCGTCGTGAAGTCGATCAGGGTTGGGCTATGGTCGATGAGCGAGGTGCGAATTTCCACGTCTTTGAACTTGAACGTTTTCACGCCGCGTATATAACCGCTTTCCTTCGCGCCTTTGTTCGCAAGGAAGTTGGACACGATCGTCTTTCCCGCGCCGTCCATTGCCGTGAAGAATTCCCGCCGTCTGTGGTCGCCGTGGTTGTGGGTGATGAGCGCGAAGTCGAGCAGCGGGACGAACTCCACATCCCGACGGTGAACGAGGTCGATGGAGAACAGCGATTCGCGCGTTTTGACGATGTAACCCATATTGTACACACTCCAGACGGCAGGCGCAGCGCCTGTTACGACCGTCTCTTTTGCCTCTCGGAAAACCTTATCGAACGCCGCCTCCAGTTTCTCCAGCGACGCCAGCCCCCGCGTATTGCCGTCTTGTAGATACGCTTTGTATACCTCTGGCGCAACGAGTTCCGTCTCGCGATTCCATACGGCAATCGCGTCCTCGGGCGCGGCGACAGTCGTTCCCTCGCCGTACGCATTATTCTTCCAAAAGACGGACGACGTCAACGCCGCCGCGCCAATCGAACTGATAAATTCACGTCTGTTCATATTGTTTTTCCTTCGCTCTCGGTTTTTCAAGTTTCCTCTGGTAACCGTATTTGAATTATACCGCAAGCAAGACGATTTGTCAATTCAGCGTTACCGATATTTTCAAATAAAAGACGAGTTATAATTCTTTTGTCTCCTGTATTGCTTTTTGATTTGCAATCGTTTATAATCTTATTAGTTGGAAACGCAAGGATTGTCAGTTTCCAGGTTTGTCCCGCCTAAACAATACGAAAGAAGAGGTTTGAAATGCTAAAACGAATCTGTGCTGTTGCGCTGGCGCTGATTGGCGCGGCGTTCTGGACGTCTGCTATTAACGCAGAAGAAGCGGCTCCGGAGCCGTTGATGGAGTTGGTCGGTTCCCTGACCGGGTCTGAACTGAAAGCTGTTGGTCACGCTCTGCACAGCAGCGAGCTGAGCTTGAACGAGTCGTCTTTGCATGTCGAGAGTACGGGATCGGATCCGTATTGTCACTTTACCAAAGGGTTTCCCGCCGGGAAGTACCGGATGGTAATCCATTTCAATCAGAATATTGACTCCGTCGGGAAATGGGAGCTGTTCTGGGCAACGGCTCAATACGGATACCATTCCGGCGCGTCCGCCCGAAGCGGCGACCCCAGCATGGTCGGCGGCGCTCCGCAGGTTTATATTGACTTCGACGCCCACTCGGAAGTTAAGACGTTTCGTCTGGATCCGCCGGATCGGCTTGGCGATTGGGATATTTCCAAAATCGAGCTGTTCAGACGAACGGACAACCCGATTGTCATGGCAGAGAAAAAATCGTTTACCGACAAGGCGCAATTCATTCTGGAAAACAAGTCGGACGCGTCTGTTACAGCCGTCGTTTCTTCCTCGACCAACCAGACCAAGTCTACGGAAACATTCGCACCCGGCGAAAAGAAAACGTTCGTCGTGCCCGGTACGGGAATGTATTATCAGGTTCTGACGCTGACGGTCGAAACGGCGGGCGGATTCAAACCGTATACGATTCCCGGCTGTTCGATTGACTTAAACGTCAACGCGGACGGCTGGAAAGAGCTTGCAACGTTGCAGGGCGTCTGGAAGTTCGCGCCGGAATCCAAAGGAAACGTCGCGGCGTTTTTCAAAACGAGAGAGTCAACTCCCTGCGCCGTCTTGATTTCTTCCGCGCCACTGACGTCGGACAAAGTCCAGATGAAAGTTGACGGCGCTGCGCTGACGTTGACCCCAGCTGCCGATTCAACACTGCTTCCAGACGTTACGCTTTTTGTCATGGGAGAAATGACCAACGCGTCGTTCCCGGGCATTGAGATGTTGGAAAAGGGCGAGCAGAGTTCGTCCAAGCGGTCTGTCGAAACGCCGAAGTATTACCGCGTTCGACCGCCCAAGGACTGGGTAACGCAGACGACGATGTTGATTATTACCGATCGCTGCCGGGCGTCGATGCGCTGGAACGACGCGGAACGTCAGCCGGAATTTGCTGTGCCAGATTTCGTCGGCGGGACAGAGGCTGGCGGACGCATGGGACTGTATAATGACCCGACCGGGTCGGGATACATCTCAATTGTGATTGACTCAACCGACTGGGTGGAAGCCATTCTGCAAGACGTCAAAGCCGTCTACGGGGATTTGCCGGACGTTCCCGTCCCGCCGCGATCGGCGGAACAACAAGCGGAATTCTGTCGTGAGGCGTTCCAGACAAAACTGCGAAACGAAAACGGCTGGGGGCACTGCGTCGAACCGCGCTGGGGTCGCGCCTGGTTTGCCGACCTGGCGTCGTGCGACTGGCGGTTAGCGAAAGGCGAAGTTGACTACGCCGACAAACCGTTTGGTCCCGGCGGCGGGCATGTAACCAACCCGTCCATCTTCTTTGTAACAGGACAGGCGCAGCGATACCTCGATCTGTACGGCCCCGGCGTCCGGAATCTGGTCAACAAAGCCAAAGAGAACCCGGCGTTCCCGTACTACGGTCCGTACGACAGAACGCATTGGGAACACGAAGCGCTGGGATTGATCGCCCGCAACGCCGCAACAGTTTTGGAATTCGCCTATACAACGGGCGACAAAGCCGCCTTGGACGCGGGGCTTGCGATGCTGGAAAAAGCAAAGCGGTTTACCGTGCCTCGCGGGGCGCAGACGTGGGAAATGCCGCTTCATACGCCTGACCCGCTTGCTGCCGCGTACGCGATTAAAGCCTTTGTCCGCGCCTACGAACTGACGGGCAACAAAGAGTATCTCGCTCACGCCAGAAAATGGGCGATTATCGGGATTCCGTACGTCTATTTGCGACCGGTGGGAAACGCAGAGAAGTCTCAGATGGCGGGCAGCCTTTACGCGACCATCGGCGTCTACGGCGCGACGAATTGGAACGAGCCGTTTTGGATTGGGCGTCCGGTACAGTGGATCGGGACGGTTTACGCCTACGATTTGCTGTTCCTTGCCCCGTACGACAACTCGGTCGACTGGAAGAAGCTCTCGAGAGGAATTCTCGTTTCCGCTCAGTATCAGCAGTACCCGGACGGCGAGTTCAAGGGAACGCTGCCGGACTCGATTATTCCTCGTCTGGAACACCGATATCAGTGGAACATCAACCCGTCGGCGCTGATGTATATTCAATGGAAGCTCGATGGGGTTCAGGAAAACCTGACGGCAATCGCCAACGCAAAATACCGCGTCGCCAGCCCGTTTGCCATGACGTTTGTCAACGAGAACGAAGTCCGCTTTGACGTCCCAAGCTGGATGACCGGCAAACCGTTCCAGGCGCTTGTCAACGGACAGGTTCGCAACGTCGTCGGGGGCGAGAATTTGAAGCTGGAATAGGCGGCGAGCGGCGTCTGACCGTTAAAGCCCCTAGTTGACAGAAATCTTTTGTAAGGCATAATATATAGAAAGGCAGTAGGCAAGAGGCAAGAGGCAGTAGTACGCAAGCGCCCCCAAAAACTACTGCCTATTGCCTATTGCCTCTTAACTAACTACGCTCATTTTATAAGTTAAATCATAGACCACTATGGCTGAATGCGTTTATCCGCTGGAAATTGAAAACCTGGAACTGGACACGATTAAACTCGGCGACACGCCGTACGGCAAGGGCGTTTTTGCGTCCAAAAAGATCAAAGGCGGTATGCCGGTCGGGAAAATCGAGGGCGAGTTCCACCCTGATAAAAAGTACGATTCCGAATACTGTATGTCGTTTAACGACGGGGCTTTAGAACCGGAAGAGCCGTATCGGTTCGTCAACCATTCCTGCGAGCCGAACTGCGAGCTTGTCGAGCTGGTCGTGGCGGATCAGAACTCCGGCAAGGTCTTTCACGAACTCTGGATTTACGCTCTGACCGACATTAAACGCGGCGAACAGCTGACTCTGGACTACGCCTGGCCGTATACGGACGCAATTGAATGTCAGTGCGGGTCGCCCAACTGCCGCGGCTGGATTGTCGCTGCCGACGAGGTCGAGAAAGTCGTCGCGAAGAAAGGACTCGGTTCGCGGGCGACGAGTTGCGAGTTGCGAGTAGCGAGAAAGAACCCACGGCAAAGAAAACTCGTAAAAAGGCGGTGAAAAAGGCAACAGTTAAAAAGGCGACAGTAAAAAAGACCGCTGCAAAGAAGACAGTAGTGAAGAAAACAGAATCCGCTCCCGTCAAAAAGACGGCTAAAAAGGCGGTGAAGAAAGCGACCGTAAAAAAGACAACCGTAAAAAAGACTGCTGCTAAAAAGACGACAGCAAAGAAAGCAGTTAAGAAGAAATAAAAGGCAGTAGGCAATAGGCAGTAGTTTACGGGGGGCGGGTATTACCCGCCAAAAAACAAACAGTCTTTGATTTTCGCGGACAATGTCCGCTCCCCAGAAACAACTCCTCACTCCTAATTCCTAACTCAAATATCCCTCCCTGAAAACGAAAATGCAAGACAAACAATATGCAACCATGGACGGCAACGAAGCGTGCGCTTACGTTGCCTATGCTTTTACTGAAGTAGCGGCGATTTATCCCATTACGCCGTCGTCGCCAATGGCGGGCAAGACAGACGCCTGGTCTGCCAAAGGGCGACAGAACCTCTTTGGTCAAACGGTTTCTCTGGTAGAAATGGAGTCCGAAGCCGGGGCGATCGGCGCGATTCACGGCTCGCTGGAAACGGGCGCGCTGTCAACCAGCTTTACGTCGTCGCAGGGCTTGCTGCTGATGATTCCCGTCATGCACCGAATCGCCGGCGAACGGCTGCCGGGCGTACTGCACGTGGCGTCACGAACGGTGGGAACGCACGCGCTGTCGATTTTCGGCGACCATTCAGACGTTATGAACTGCCGTCAGACCGGGTTTGCGATGCTGTCGACGGCGTCCGCTCAGGAAATCATGGACTTGGCGCCGGTCGCTCATCTGGCTGCAATTAAGGGGCGAATTCCGTTCATGCACTTCTTCGACGGGTTCCGAACGTCGCACGAAATGAGCAAGGTGGAACTGGTCGACTACTCGCAATGGGCGCCGTTTATCGACGAAGAAGCTATTGAAGCGTTCCGCGCTCAGGCGCTTAATCCGGAACATCCCCGTCTTCGGGCGACGGTTCAAAACGGAGACGTTTACTTCCAGGTTCGCGAGGCGAACAACCCGTTCTACGCGGCTCTGCCGGGCATTGTCGATTCCTACATGGAAGACATGGCGAAAATCACCGGGCGACGATACCATCTGTTTGACTACTACGGCGCGCCGGACGCTGACCGCGTGGTGGTTGCCATGGGGTCTGTTTCCGGCGTTATCAAGGAAATTGTCGACTATCTCAACGGGAAAGGCGAGAAAGTCGGCTTCGTTCAGGTGCATCTGTACAGACCGTTCAGCGCGGAGCATTTCCTGCAGGCTCTGCCGAAAAGCGTCGAAAAGATCGCTGTTTTGGATCGATGCAAAGAAATGGGCGCGACGGGCGAACCGCTGTACCTTGATGTTTGCGCGGCGTTGAGATTAGGGAATAGGGAATTAAACCGCGATGCGGTTTTACCGGGGGCTTACGCACCCCGGCTCGCCCTCGTTGGCGGGCGCTATGGTCTATCCAGCAAAGACGTCGATCCGGCGCAAATCAAGGCGGTGTTCGACAATCTCAAGCTGGACCAGCCGAAAAACAGCTTTACGATTGGAATTACGGACGATGTAACAGGACTGTCGCTGCCAATGGACGAGCCGATTTATCCGGACGACGAGAATCTCGTTTCCTGCAAATTCTGGGGATTGGGGTCAGACGGAACCGTCGGCGCGAACAAGAGTTCCGTCGAGATTATCAACGCTCATACTTCCAAGTTCGCGCAGGCGTATTTTGAATACGACGCGAAAAAGTCGTACGGCGTTACAAAGTCGCACCTGCGATTCGGCGACAAGCCGATTCGGTCGTCGTACTACGTCAAATGCGCGGACTTCATCGGATGTCACAACGAGACGTACCTCAAACAGTACGACGTCGTCGGGGAGCTCAAGCAGGGCGGAACGCTGCTGCTCAATACGTCTTGGACGCCGGAAGAGCTGGAACGGGAACTCCCCGCTCGGGTTAAGCGGGTTTTGGCGCAGAAGCAGGCGAAACTCTATACAATCGACGGCGTTTCCATTGCCGGCAAGCTGGGGTTGGGAAACCATTACAATCTGGTATTGCAGTCCGCGTTCTTTACGCTGGCGAAAATCATTCCGTCACAGGAGGCGGCAGTCTACATGAAAGAGCTTGCCAAACGGACCTATTTTGCCAAAGGCGAGGAAGTCGTCAACAAGAATATTGCGGCAATCGACGAAGGCGCGGCGAATATAGTTGCCGTTCCGATTCCCGATTCCTGGCTGACGGCTCAAGACGAGGATGTAACAGTTGACGAATCTCGTCCCGCGGTTGTCCGGAATCTGGCTGACCCGATTAACCGTCAGAAGGGCGACGATTTACCTGTCAGCGCGTTCAAGGGTTATGAAGACGGCGTTATCGACATGGGCTTGACCGCCTACGAAAAGCGCGGCATCGCCGTTCAGGTTCCCGTCTGGGACTCGTCCAAGTGCCTGCAATGCAACCATTGCTCGTTGGTCTGCCCGCACGCGGTTATTCGTCCGTTCCTGCTTACAGAGGACGAGGCGAACAGCGCGCCGGAAGGGTTTGAGTCCATTCCCGTCAAGACGAAACCGGGATTGCGATATACGCTGCAAGTCAGTGGGGCGGACTGCACCGGCTGCGGCGCGTGCGTCAATGCGTGCCTGGCGAAAGACAAAGCGCTGTCGATGAAGCCGTATCACGAAATCGGTCCGCGAACGGAGCAATGGAACTACGCTCTCAATCTGTCCGAAAAGGGCGACGTGTTCAACCCATGGACGATCAAAGGCAGTCAGTTCCGCCAGCCGTTGGTGGAATTCTCCGCTGCGTGCGCCGGGTGCGGCGAAACGCCTTACGCCAAGCTGTTGACTCAGCTTTTCGGCGACCGGGTATACTGGGCGAACGCGACCGGCTGCTCTCAGGCGTGGGGCAGCCCGATGCCGGGAATTCCGTATACAACCAACCGTTACGGACGCGGTCCCGCCTGGAGCAACTCTCTGTTTGAAAACAACGCGGAGTTCTCGCTCGGCATGGCTCTGTCCGTCAAAAAACAGCGCGAGATGCAGAAGATGACCGCGGAACAGATCCTCGAACTGGACGTTCCCGCTGACCTGAAATCCTCCATCGAGGCGTGGCTGGCAGCGTATAATGACTTTGAGCAGTCAAGAGTTACTGGCGACGCGTTGGTTTCACAATTAGAAAGCTGCGAAGCGAGTTGCGAGAAAGCGCAAGCGCTGGTCAAGAAGTTACTTCGTCACAAAGACCAGTTTGCCCGCAAAACGTTCTGGATGTTCGGCGGGGACGGCTGGGCGTACGACATCGGGTTTGGCGGGCTGGATCACGTCCTGGCAAGCGGCGAGAACCTCAACGTGTTTATTGTCGATACGGAAGTCTACTCCAATACGGGCGGGCAGTCGTCCAAGGCAACGCCGATCGGCGCAGTCGCCCAGTTTGCCAGTTCCGGCAAGAAAAGCCCCAAAAAGGATTTGGGCGCCATCTTCATGACGTACGGAAACGTTTACGTGGCGCAGGTCGCGATGGGGGCTGACCCGAACCAGCTTATCAAGGCGATTAAAGAGGCGGAAGAATTCGACGGACCGTCAATTCTCATCGCGTACACGCCTTGCCAGGCGCACGGAATCAAGTGCGGAATGGGCAACACTCAGCTGGAAATGAAGCGCGCGGTCGAAGCCGGGTACTGGCGTCTGTATCGATACAACCCGACCAAAGAGAAGCCGTTCACGCTGGACTCCAAAGAACCGACGATGTCGTTTGACGAGTTCCTCGACGGGGAAACCCGGTACGCGTCGCTTAAGAGAACCTTCCCCGCCAACGCGGAAGAGTACTTTACCAAAGGCGCCGACCTCGCCAAAGAAAGCTATCAGAAGTACAAAAAGATGGAAGATAACCAGTAACGGTTACAAAATAACGCTCCTAGCGGTTACAAAATAACGCTCCATGAATTAACATCCATGGAGCGTTTATTTTTAATAACGAATTATCTTACTCAGCTACAATGCCGTCGACTTTGGCGATGTGAAGCCGTTCGATAGCGTCTTCTCGCATTTTGTATTTGAGAATCTTGCCGGCGGCGTTTTGCGGGAACGCGTCGACGAAGTCAACGTATCGCGGGACTTTGTGTTTCGCCATGGATCGGCGAACGAAGTCCTGAAGCTCTTCCGCCGTCATGGTTTCTCCAGGTTTGAGAATAACCGCAGCAAGGATTTCCTCGCCGAGGGCTTTGTCTGGGATGCCGATAACCTGAACGTCCTGAACTTTCGGGTTGGTGTAAATGAACTCCTCGATTTCTTTCGGATAGATGTTTTCGCCGCCGCGAATAATCATGTCCTTCAGACGTCCGGTAATGCGATAGTTCCCTTCCGGAGTGCGGAGCGCGAGGTCGCCGGTGTGAAGCCAGCCGTCGGCGTCGATAGCCTGAGCCGTCTCTTTGGGCATTTTGTAGTACCCTTTCATGACGTGGTAGCCGCGGGTGATGAACTCGCCGATCTGGTTGTCGCCCAGCTCTTTGCCGGTTTCCGGATCGATGATTTTGTTCTCGCATTCCGGCAAGTCTCTGCCGACGCCTGTAACGCGGTCTTCAATCGGGTCGGACGTCGTTGACATCGTACAGCCGGGAGACGCCTCCGTCTGTCCGTAGACGATCGTAATTTCCGTCATGTGCATCTTGTCGATAACGTCGCGCATAACGGCAATCGGGCAAGGCGACCCTGCCATGATGCCGGTTCGCATGTACGAGAAGTCCGTCTTGGGGAAATCGGGATGCCCCAGCATGGCGATGAACATCGTTGGGACGCCGTGGAAGCACGTAATCTTTTCCTGGTTGATGCACGCCAGCGCCGGTTTGGCGGAGAAGTACGGCAGCGGATTGAGCGTCGCCCCGTGCGTCATGGACGCGGTCATCGCCAAAACCATGCCGAAGCAGTGGAACATGGGAACTTGAATCATCATGCGGTCTGCGGTGGACAAGTCCATGCGGTCGCCGATGCACTTGCCGTTATTGACAACCCCGTAATGGGTGAGCATGACGCCTTTGGGGAATCCCGTCGTGCCGGAGGTGTACTGCATGTTGCAGACGTCGTGAATGTTGACCGCGGCGGCGCGCCGACGCAGTTCTTCCATCGGGACGCTTTTTGCTTTCGCAAGCGCGTCTTCCCACGTAATCGCGCCTTTGGTCGAGAACCCGACGGTAATCACGTTTCTCAAAAACGGCAGGCGTTTGGCGCGAAGCGGGTCGCCGGACTTCGTCTGTGACAGTTCCGGACACAGCTCGTTAATAATCCCGGCGTAGTTGGAATCGCGGAACCCCCGTTCCAGAACGAGCGTATGCGTATCGGACTGCTTGAGCAGATATTCCGCCTCGGCAATCTTGTACGCCGTGTTGACTGTTACAAGAATTGCGCCGATTTTGGTTGTCGCCCAAAACGCGATGTACCATTGCGGCAGGTTCGTCATCCAGACGGCGACTTTTTTGCCCGGCGTAACGCCCATGGCGATAAGCGTTCGAGCGAACCGGTCGACGTCGTCCCGGAACTCCGAGTACGTGCGGGTATAGTCCAGCGTCGTGTATTTGAACGCCAGCTGATCCGGGAACAGTTCAACCATCGTGTCGAGGACTTGCGAGAACGTCTTTTCAATCAACGTCTCTTTCTTCCAGACGTATTTGCCGGTATGAGCGTTGTTGTCGTACAGCGGCGTGTTGGCGCGCGCCAGTTCAAACTGGCTCATGTAGTTGACAAAATGCGGGAAGACGATATCCAGATCGGAGATTTCGTCCCATTTCGGATCCCATTCGATGGAAATGAACCCGTCGTAGTTGAGGGATCGCAAGCCGTTCATGATGTCTTCAATCGGCAGCGAGCCTTCCCCGACCAGCGACAGATGTTCTGCGCTTTCCGAGTCTTTAATGTGAACGTGACGAATATACGCGCCGAGGTTTTTCACCGTAATTTCCGGAGCTTCGCCGCAAACGCGGAACGGGTAATGGAGATCCCAGAGAGCCGCCAGATTGTCGCTGACGAAGGACTCAAACAGAGCGCGCAGCTTGGCGGTGTCTGCATAAATCCCAACCGTTTCAATCAGCAGGACGACGTTCGCGTCTTGCGCCTGCGGGAGAACCTGTTCCAAAAACGGAACGACTTTGGATTCGTCGCCGGTAATCGCTTTCAAACGAATAAACGGGGTCTTGAGCCGTTTGGCGGCTTCGATGCACAGCTTGAGTTCTTCCTGCGCTGCCTGGGCGTCCTCGGAAATGTCCGAGACGAGGTCAATACAGGAAACCTCCAGGCTGTTTTCCAGCAGACGTCGATAAATGGACGTCAAACGACTGGGCTGCGACGGATCGAGCAGCGGCTTGACGTCGTGAATTTCAATCCCGTTGAACTTGTATTCGACGGCGATGTCGATGAACTCGTCGATGCCGTACGTATTCCATCTGTTAGTGGAAAAGGACAGTTTCATTCTTTCTCCTCCTCATCGTAGCAAATCTTGTTTAAGGCGTTGATATAAGCGCGAATGGCGGCTCCGATAATGTCCGTCGAAACGCCCTTTCCGGAATAGAGTTTTCCGCGCGAGCGAAGCCGAACGACGCTCGACCCGACCGCTTCCCGTCCTTCTGTAACAGCTGAAATTTTAAAATCGTCCAGTTCAAAGTGACGCCCAACGATGTTTTCAATCGACATAAACGCCGCGTCCACGGGGCCGTCGCCGATGCTGAACCCCTGAACCTCTTCGCCGTCTTTGACCAGAATCACGTTTGCCATGGCGGAAATTTGGTTTCCGCTGTTGATAACAAAACTCTTGAGCTGGTATACCGGCGGCGCCTGCAGGGCAACCGTGGCAACAATCGCGTCGAGATCCTTCAAACCGATTCCGACCTTCTTTTTCTCGGAAATTCGGCAGACTTCTTCGTAGACTTTGCCCAGGTCGTCGGCTGACAAGTCGTATCCCAAATGGGCGACCGCCGACGCGACGGACTCCATGTCGTCTGCAGCGGACAGGAGGAACAGCTCCGCCTGCTCTGCCGACCGCGCCGCCAGTTCTTTTGTCGACGCGACTTCCTGTTTGTCCTGAATGATTTCCGATATCGTTGTAACAATCTTGTGCAGATTGGTCATATTCAAATTGGACTGCGTTTGCAGCGCGCGCCCTTTGATTCTCAGCAGATCGCCGAACTGGCTCAGCGACAGCGCGTCGGGAGAGTCAATCGCCGTTCTGAACTGGGTAACGTTGAGTTCCAGACACTGCGCCGCGCACGCGGTGGCAATGTGCATCGCGTCTGAACATTCAACCGACAGTTCCACGTTTTTCAGCTGCGGAACCGCTTCGACGAGATCCGCAATAAACCGGACGAACTGAGGTGGGAACATCGTCCCGGCGGTGTCGCAAATCGTAACGACGTCCGCGCCATTGTCGACCGCCGCCTGAGCCGCCATAACGAGGAACTCCTGTTCCGCGCGCGTAGCGTCCATGAGCGACACTTCCACCTGAGCGCCGAGCTGTTTCGCCAGACGCGTCATCTTCCCAATGGATTCCAGAGCCGCCGCCGGCTTTTGATGAAGCTGGTATTCCATCTGAACCGTCGAAACCGGGGCTAACAGGTTCAACCGCGGACGCTGAGCGACCTTGACGGCGTTCCACGTTGCCGTAATAGAGGATTCGTCCAAAAGAACCGGACACGACAAAATCCCGTCTACAATGGAGGCTGCGCTATGTAGGAACAGGACGTCGGATTTGCCGTTTCGCAAAAGCGCCGTTTCAATCGCGTCGACGTGAAGTCGATTCAATTGTCTGACGATTTCGATTTTCTCTTTGAAACCCAGCGCGTTATCAGCGCTGACGGCGGCCATACGCAGCGTGGCGTCCGCAATCCTGATAGTCTTCATATAACTCCTCCATCAACGAGCAGCGGACGACAGCGCGCGCAAAAACTAAAAAATGATTCCCGTCCGCTATTCGTTATCGTAAATACCGGCGCGCTTTAAGTGGAGTATTATACTATATAATTTAAATTTGACAAGCAGGTGAAGAAAAGTGAGGAGGGAAGAGGCAGTAGGCAGTAGGCAATAGTTTTTGGGGCGCTTTGCGCTACGGAGGGTCGACGTCCTCGTCGACCGCAGGCGTCTTCGCCCGCCAAAGCTTCCCTGCCCCACAGAACGACTTCGACGCAGCCAACAACCTTCTCGGGTCGCGGACGAAGTCCGCCTAAGAATTTTTACCACAAAGAACACAAAGAACACAAAGAAATCTTTAAAACTTTGCGAACTTTGCGAACTTCGCGTGAGTTTTTTTCCGAGAGCTTACGCATCCCGGCTCGCCTGCGCTTTGCGGCAGAAGCGCCTCAAAATTCTGTGGCTAAACGGTTATTTTTCCACTTTTTTGAGAAAAATTTTAAATTTCTCCTCCGGGTCTTGATTTTGTCTTTTTGTTGTGTTACTATAATGTCATACATTCTTTTATAGGAGGACTTATCATGAAAACCAAACTCTTTTTGGCATTAATTGCCCTGTTGGGAATGTCAACAACTCTGTTCGGAGAAGAAGTTGTCTTTTATGGATACAAAATCGATCCAAGCAAACCTGATGTTGAGTCTATTAAAAAAGACGCCGAAAGCGGCAACGCTGTGGCTCAGTTTGTCTATGGAGGATTGCATATGATAGGCAATGGAGTTCCCCAAGACAAAACCGAAGGAATTAAATGGGTCAGAAAGTCAGCGGAAAATGGCTTTGCTTTTGCACAGGCAGCTCTCGGCGCCTGTTACTATGATGGCAATGGCGTTCCCAAGGATAAAGAAAAAGCTCTTGAATGGCTTCGAAAAGCTGTCAAAAACGGGTTTTCTGAAGCCCAAAAAATTATTGACGATATCGAAGGGAAGGATAAATAATAAATCTTCTTTGGATAATAAAAACTCCGCATACTGTAAAGCTGCGGAGTTTATTGTGCAACAATACGATAATTGTTTTTTCTCAGTAAATTATGTACGCCGCGATAAAGTGGAAGAACGAGCCGGCGAGGACGAACAAATGCCAGACCGGGTGCGACCAGGCGCAGTTCTTTTTCAGGTAAAAATAGCAGCCAGCGGTGTACGACAGCCCACCGTAAACCAGGAATCGAATTACCGGCGCGGGCGCGGCTTCCAGCAGCGGTCTGACGGCGAAAATAATCATCCAGCCCATGAGCAGGTACAGCGTCATGGAAATGTACTTGGAATGGTTCTGCAAAACGGCGTAGATGAATATACCCGTCAGCGCCAGCGCCCAGTTGACGCCGAAAATCGTCCAGCCGATCCAGTTGGGCATCAGCGTCAGGGCGAAAGC
>JAFZAL010000167.1 GCA_017557195.1 Thermoguttaceae bacterium
GGGAGAAGTCTATTGTTTGATAGTGAGGAGTTAGGGGTGAGGAGGGAGGAGTTATTGAGGCGCGTTGCGTCAACTTCTCATTCCTCATATAATTAGGTTCCCGCTGATTTTTGTAATACCCGTTCAATAAAAATACGCTTGAACTCTTCAAAAAATTTCTTGTCCAAGGGGAGTTGCAAATGATTTTCGTTCCGGGTAGAATAATTCTTATGAATGAAGAAAAAGCTCAAGTTTCTTACTAAAACTTAGCGATTACGACTAACCACTAATTCCCTTTTTTATGAGAATTATGACCACACATCCCCGATTTTTATGTATTGCGTCTGCGGTTTGCCTGGCTGTTGGGCTGATTTCCCCAACGGCGGTTCAGGCGCAAAGCCCAACGGATAAAGAGCCGACGGCGCGAACCGTCAAGTACGCTCAGGAAATTCGTCCGATGGAGTTTCACGTTCACGTTCGCGGGGGCATGACGCCTGAGAAATGCGTCGAACGGCAGAAACGGCTCGGCATTCGCATCGGCGCGCTGGAAAATCACGGGCGCGGCTGGCCCTACGATACAGACGCGAAACTTCTGGAGCTGATCAAGTGGGTCAAGGGCGCGGGTCTTCCGGTTGGAATTCAGGTCAACGACCGCGACTGGTTCAAGCAGATTTCTCCCGAAGTTCGCCAGCAGCTGGACTACGTCCTGGCGGATACGATGATCATGCCGGTCGAGGAAGGCGGCGAGCCGAAAAAGATGTGGCTTCCCGGAAACGTAACGGTTGACGTCAACGACGAAGCCGCCGTTCAGGCGTGGATGGAACGGTACATGAAGCACTGTCTTCAGGTGGTCAGCGAACCGATTACGATTCTTGCCAATCCGACGTATCTTCCGCCGCCGCTGGAACATAGAACCGACCTCTGGACGCCGGAACGCATGGACGCTCTGATTAACGCGGCGGTGAAAAATAACGTCGCGCTGGAAATCAACGCGGAAACGTATCCCAGCCCGGAGTTTATCAAACGAGCAAAGAAAGCCGGGGCGAAGTTTACAATCGGCGTCAACAACTTTACAGACAACATTCGTTCCTACGACCGCGTTTGGGACATGATCGAGCAATGCGGTCTGACCGAGGAGGATTTCCTGAGATTATAAGTTGCGAGGCGGCGAGGCGCCGCTCCCTATTCCCTACTCCCTATTCCCTATTGTTCGCCTATCGGCGAATGCGTAATTCCGCTCGCTACGCTTGCTCCATTACCGCCTTCCAATCATTCGCTAACCCCATGAAACACGTACTCCTCCTCCTGTCGTTCGCCGTCTGTTTTGAGACGGCTGTTTTTGGTCTGGAATACAAAGTCGATCCGTCTGACGCAAACGGCGTTCAAACGGCGCTGGAAAAGATTCGCTCGGATCGCAGCGCCGGGAACGTCGAGCCGGCAAAGGTCGTTCTGTCGCCGGGCGAGTACGTAATCGCCCAGCCTCTGACGCTGTCGCAGGCGGATTCCAATATTGAGTTCGTCTGTCCCAACGGGAAAGCGGTTCTTTCCGGCGGGATTGAAATTACCGGGTGGAAGGACTGCGGAAACGGCGTTTGGGAAGCGAGCTTGCCGGACGTCGACGGCGCGCCGCTGTATACGGAACAGCTTTTCGTCAATGGGAAAAGAGCGGTTCGTTCCCGCTATCCGGACACCGGCTTTTTGCGTCCCGCCGCCGTTGAAGCAAAAAACGACGGGCTGCCCGCTGGGGCGCAGCAGGTTGTCGTAACCGCCAAGCCGGGAGAGTTGGATCTGCTCAAAGACGTTCCCGCCGCTGAGCTGCGGTGGTCGCAGATGGTTATTCATCATAAATGGGACACGACCCGGCGGGTTCTTCTTTCCTTCGACGCTCAAAAGAACGCTATGCTCTTTCAGGGCGAAAGCATGAAACATTGGAATTCCTGGAATACGACGTCGATGTACTATCTGGAAAACGTCCGGATGGCGTTCAATCAGCCGGGCGAATGGTTTTACGACGGCGAGGCGAAAAAGATTCTGTATCGTCCCCTGCCGGGTCGGACGCTGGAAACTGTTACCGTTGTCGCTCCGCGGCCGGGATTAAAGCGGCTGGCGGAACTGGTCGGGACGCCGGACAAGCCCATTCAAAACGTCGCGTTTAAGAACGTCGTCTTTGCGTATTCCGATTCTCCCCGCCGCGCTAACTATATGCAGCCGTTTGGGTTAGAGTCGTTCAACGTCGGGGATTTAGCCAAGTCGGGGCCGTCACAGTTCCCGCCGGCGCAGGCGGCGTCGTGCGTTGAGTCGGCGATTTTCGTCAACTACGCTCAAAATGTCTGCTTTGACAACTGCGAGTTCTCCCATCTGGGCGAGTACGCGATCTGGTTTAGAAACGCTCTTGACTGCCGGCTGACCAACAGCGAGCTGACCGACCTGGGCGCAGGCGGCGTCAAGATTGGCGGCGGAGAAGCCTGGGGAGCGGACAAGCGCGTCTGCGAGAACAACGTCGTCGACAACTGTCTGATTGCCGAAGCAGGGCGATTTCACGCGTCCGCCGTCGGCGTCTGGATTGGGAACAATACCAAAAACAACGCTGTTACGCATTGCGAAATTGTCGACCTGTACTACACCGGCGTGTCCGTCGGCTGGCATTGGGGATACGCCGGCGTGTCGTTTGGAAACAGAATTGAGTTCAACCGGATTCACAACATCGGTCAGGGCGCTCTGTCCGACATGGGCGGCGTGTATACGCTCGGAACGCAGACAGGAACGCGCGTCTGCAACAACGTCATTTACGACGTGGAGTCGTATTCCTACGGCGGATGGGGTCTGTATCCAGACGAAGGCTCGGAAGGGCTTTTGATGGAAAACAACCTCGTCTATAAAACCATGGACGGCTCGTTCCATCAGCATTACGGCAAAGACAACGTCATTCGCAACAACATTCTCGTCTGCAGCCGCGCCAATCCCGCTCACGGCAAGGCGTTTCAGGTCGCAGCAACGCGAATTGAACCGCACCGTTCGTTTGTCTTTGAGAACAATATCATTTACTGGAAAGACGGCTCGGCGATGGGATACAACTTCGATAAAGTCAACGCCGACGTCCGTTCCAATTTATGGTGGAAAGTCGGCGGAGACGTCGATTTCGCCGGGAAGACTCACGATCAATGGGTTGAGTCCGGACGAGACGCCGGAGGGCTTGTCGCCGACCCGCTGTTTGTCAACCCGGACGAGAACGACTATCGCCTTCGCCCCGGCTCTCCCGCTGAAAAAATCGGATTCAAAGAGTTTGACTATACAAAAGCGGGGAGGAGATGACGTTAGTTGCGAGTTGCGAGTTGCGAGTTGCGAGAAAACGCAAGCGCCGTTCCCCAGTCCCCATTCCCTACTCCCTACTCCCCAAACCCTATTGCCTACTGCCTACTGCCTATTGCCTAACTACCATGTTCAATCAAGTTCCTTTAACAGATTCTCTGACGAATTTTTTCGCGTCCGGCTGGCCGCCGTTCATTTGGCATGACCCGGTTATGCAAGAGGCGTGGTCAAAATGGTTTCATTTCTTCCCGGAGTTTCAGTGCGCTATGAGAACGGACGACGGGAAACTGGCGGCGACGGTTCACGCTGTCCCGCTGAAATGGACTGCGCCGTTTGAAATGCTTCCCGATGGCATGGAAATGTACGAGTCCGGCTGGGATTGGGTTATTGAACAGTCCATCGAAGATTATCTATACGGACGCCAGCCCAACGTCCTGTCTGCCGCCGCGATCGTCGTCGCTCCTGAAATGCAAGGGCAGGGCTTGGCGGGCGAAGCGGTCAAACATCTGAAATATCTGGCGAAAAAGCACGGATTTAAGGCGCTTATCGCCCCGCTGCGACCGAGCGAAAAACGGTTCTTCCGAGACATGGATATAAAAGAGTATATCGCCATGCGAAAGCCCGGCACGGACTTGCCCTTCGACCCATGGATCAGACTGCACGTCAAACTGGGGGCGAGAATTCTCAAGCCATGTCTGGAATCCATAATTATCAGCGAATCGCTGGATACGTGGACGCAATGGACGGGCGTTACGTTTGAACAATCCGGCTTGTATCCCATTCCCGGCGGCGACGAACCGCTGGTCGTTGACGTCGAAGAGAATCAGGGCGACTATTCCGCCTCGGGCGTCTGGGTGGTCCATGAGATTGAGTAGCGAGTTGCGAGTTGCGAGTTGCGAGAAGGGGATAGACTGTAGGTAATTGTTGCTCCTCGTTCTAACCTCTGTTTTGATAACAACTTAAAATTTTTTGCAACAAATTGGGGCTTTGTTCGTTTATAATTGTATAACAAACGATCGTTGTAAAAACAAAACAACATTTTTTATTCCCCCATTTCAGGAGATATTCCAGATGAAAAAAGCATTTCTTTTAGCGATTATCGCCGCTGTCGTCTTCCCGATGATCAGCATGGCAGACGAACCCGCCGCCAAGCCGGAAAAGACCGAAAAAGTTCAGAAAGAACGCAAAGCCCCGCAGGGACCGACTCTGTTCAAGTTTGACGCCAACAAAGACGGCGTCGTAACCAAGGACGAACTTCCTGCAGACAACAAGTTCATCGAAGGCATGTTCAATCATACCGACGCTGACAAAGACGGCAAGGTTACCAAAGAGGAAGAAGCCGCTCGCAAGGCTGAACTTAAGAAGCGTTATGAACAGTACAAAGCCAAGGCAGGAGACAGACCTCGTCGTCCTCAGCCGCCCAAGGGACCGCGCCCGCAAGGACCTCGTCCTGACTTCAAAGGCCCACAGGGACCGCGTCCTCAGATGACTCTGTTCCGTTTTGACGCCAACAAAGACGGCGTTGTAACCAAGGACGAACTCCCCAAAGACAACAAGTTTGTCGAAGGCATGTTCA
>JAFZAL010000168.1 GCA_017557195.1 Thermoguttaceae bacterium
GTTCTTTGTGATTTAATTTTCTTCAGCGGACTTCGTCCGCGACCCGGTATGGTTTTCGGCTGCGGCGGAGGTTATTGGCGGGACAAAACGAAGTCCGCAAAAGAACCGCGTAGCGGTTCAATGTTTCTAGCCGTGGGTTTTAACCCACGGAATAAGAGGAAAAATAAAAAAACATCGTCAAATACTCTTTTTCTCTTGCCCTCTAACAGAGGGCGGGAGAAAAAGATACTGTAACGATTAGGCGAGCCGGGTTGCGAAAACTCCCGGAAAAACAGATTTTCGTTTTTTTGTTACAGATTTTCTGCCTTTTTTTATAATTTTCTTGTTCTGACGCTTGCATTATTAAAATTTTATGTTACAATAATGTAAAAGGAGTTTATTATGAAACATGACAAATTAATTTCAAAAATCGTTACATGGACAGTAGGTATAACTCTGTTTTTTAGCGTTGTCAACCTGCTTTTGGGTATGCCATTCATGGCTATTTTTGACAATTATTGGAAGGAGCACTTAGTCGCAGCGGGAGTATTCTTTATTCCAACTGCGCTTTATGCGTTATATTACATTATTGCCGATGTTTGTAAAAATAAAACGCCATTGGAAAAAGTATTATGGTCCTTTATAGACATAACCTTATTTTTGAGCATCGCCAGTCTAATTGCAGGATTGATATTTATTGTTATTGCTAACAGTCATTGGAAGCTATGTTTTATATTGGCTGCGGCGTTTTTTTCCCCTACCCTGTTTTTTATATTCTACGGCATTATTGTTGCTATCCAATGTCAGTATAAAACGAAACAGCAAGCCATTGAAAACATTAAAAAACGACGCGGCGATGGAAAATACACCAAGCTCGAAGTTGAAAAGGAACTTGAGTCTATGCGCCGTCGACATAAAATAATTGAACAACAAGCTCTTGAAAACGTTAGAAAACGGCGAGGCGATGGTTCGACTCCAGTATCTGAAATATTAGCAGAAATTGCTGAACTTGAACGTCAAGCGTCTAACGATTCTTCAAACTCATCTTCCTCGAACAACTGAATAACGGGTTGCGAGTTTTAACAAGTCGTTTTTCGTCTGTTTCGCAACTTCCAATCGTTTCAGCTCCTTTTCCTCCCGCCCTCCTTCGGAGGACAGGAAGGAAAAGGCTATTTGACGATATTCTTATTGTCTTTTTTGCTTTTCCGTGGGTTAAAACCCACGGCTAGACATATTCAACCGCTACGCGGTTGTTAAGGAAGCGTAATTCCGTTCGCTTCGCTCCGTGGGTTAAAACCCACGGCTAGGAATATTGAACCGCTACGCGGTTCTAGCGGAAGATTGTTTTTATTGATCCATTACCGCCTTCCATTTCTTTGCGAACTTTGCGAACATCCTCCGCACCTCCGCGGCTCCGCGTGAGATTTTAACGGGCGCTTACGCAACCCATTTTGTTCGCCTTCGGCGAACTGCGTAATTCCGTTCGCTTCGCGAACTCCATTACCGCCTTTCATTAATCATTTTCTAGCGTTTTTCCGCAATTTCGCTAGAAGAAAACATCCTCCCCCTCGTTCCGCCTTGCAAAAAATATTTTTTTTGTTATAATATATATTGAAAAGAATTATAGGTTTTCCCTCAGATTGGCGATATAATTGATAATTGTCTATGAGGGAAGATAGAAGGATTATATTATGTCAGAATACACGCAAGCGCGCCTGGCGCGTTTACAGAAAAGAATCAGCAGTTCCTCATTTCAGGCGGACGCATTGCTGATCGTTAAAGAAACCAACGTTACGTATTTATCCGGGTTTACCGGAGACAGCACATATTTGCTCGTCTTTGCAGACAAAGCGTTTCTGCTCAGCGACTCCCGATACACAATTCAGCTGTCGGAAGAAGCGCCGGAAATCCCGGCGTTAATCCGAGACAATAAAACGTCTCTTCTTTCTCTGGTTCGTCAGGCGATTGCCAACCATTCCGGCGAGAACAAAAAGTTCCGGCTTGGAATCGAGGGCGACGGCATGACCTACGCTCTGTTTACCGCGTTCAAAAAGCTGCTGGGCGATTTCGATATCGACGTCGTTCCCGTTACCGGCGAGGTGGAAGCTCTTCGCGCTATTAAAGACAAGTACGAGCTGGAACAGATTCGTCAGGCGGTTGTCGTCGCTCAAAAGGCGTACCGGGCTTTGATTGCAACGCTCACCCCGAAAATGACGGAACGGGACGCGGCTTTGGAACTGGAATACACCATGCGAAAGCTGGGCGCCCGCAAGGCAGCGTTCCCGACGATTGTCGGCGTTGGACCCCGCGCCGCCCTGCCCCACGCCGTTCCCGGCAATTTCAGAATTGAAGAGTCCGACCAGCTGTTAATCGACTGGGGCGCAGACGTCAACGGGTACAAGTCCGACTTGACCCGGTCGTCGATTACCGGCAAGCTGTCGCCCAAGTTCAAAAAGATTTATTCTATCGTTTACGACGCTCAACAGGCGGCAATTGCCGCAGTCAGACCGGGGCTGAAATGCAGCGAAATCGACGCGGTCGCGCGGGATTTCATCGCCAAAGCCGGATACGGCAAATACTTTGGTCACGGTCTGGGACACAGCGTCGGGCTGGACATTCACGAGTCCCCGTCGTTCTCGCCCAAAGACGACACTGTCCTCAAGCCGGGCATGGTAATCACGGTCGAACCGGGTATTTACCTGCAGGACTGGGGCGGAATCCGAATCGAAGACGATATTCTGGTTACGAAAAACGGCTGCGAGGTTCTCACCTCGGCGCTGTCGAACCGTTTGGAAGATATGATATACAATTAGTAAAACGTCTATGGCTAAAAAACTCAAGGAATCATCCATGGAAAAATCAAACGTAAACATTTTTGACGCTGAAAATCTGGAACAGCTTCTGTCGTTGATGAAGCAGTACGATTTGAACGAACTGGAACTTCACCAAGGCGACAGAGATATCAAACTCAAGCGAGGCGGAGAACTGGTCGCCGTTCCGACGACTGCAGTCGTTTCCGCCCCGGTTCCCGCTCCGGCGGCTGCCCCGGCAGCGCCCGCCGCCGCTCCCGCAGAAGCGAAAGAAGACCCGGCTATCAAGACGATTAACAGCCCCATGGTCGGCACGTTCTATGCTGCGCCCAATCCCAACGCCGCGCCGTATTTGAAAGTCGGCGACACGGCTATTATGGGCAAGACGGCTTGCATCATCGAAGCCATGAAGGTCATGAACCAGATTCCCGTTGACGTCGCTGGCCGCGTCGTCGCTGTTCTGGTTGAAAACGGCGCCCCGGTCGAGTTCGGTCAAGCGCTGTTCAAGATTGACACGCGCGGATAAAATTAGCTTTTAGCTATTAGCTACTAGCCATTAGCTTGATTTACCAGCGTCCAACGCTAAACGGTAAATGCTAAGACCCGCTCACGTACAAGCTAATAACTAGAAGCTAGAAGCTAGCAGCTCAAAACCACACCTTTTCATCACGCGCTAGAGTCAACCCCTCTGGCGCCATACGCTATGTTTGATAAAATACTTGTCGCCAATCGCGGCGAAATCGCGTTGAGAATCTTCCGCGCCTGCCGAGACATGGGCATCCGTTCGGTTGCCGTGTTCAGCGAAGCAGACCGGGGATCAGAATA
>JAFZAL010000169.1 GCA_017557195.1 Thermoguttaceae bacterium
CCTTTGGGCGCTGGGGTGAGGAAAAGAGGTTAACTCGATATGGGGAACTTGGTTTGTCATGTTCCGGCGGTTGAAACCGCCGGTTACAAAAATTTCGTCCCTTCGGGACTGTAGCGGACTTACGTCCGCGATCCAGAATGATTATTGGCTGCGTTACACTACCAAAGGGAACTGGCGGCTCTTACTCTTACGAATTTAGTCCGACAAACGCAGCAATCTCCTTTTGTAACAGACGATAGACGTTGGCAACCAGATAGCCGTCGGCAATGGCATGGTTAAGTCGAACGGTTAACGGCATTTGAAGTCTGCCGTTTTCCTCGCGGTATCGTCCCCAGTTGACAATCGGCAGTAAATACAAATACCCGTCCGGGAGTTCGACATTGAGCGAATCGTAGGACAGCCAGGAAATATACGATGCGTCGAACCAGTTTGGGTGATTCGCCATGTCCAAGCCATATTCCCGGGTCTGCTTTGCCTTTTCCACGTCCGCCATGGCGTTGGCGTAGAATGTTTCGTAATCCTCGTTGTATTCAGAATAGACAAGCGTTATCGTTTCCGTATCTTCATGGAAAATGTAATGAGTCGGATTGACAACGTCGTAACAGATCAACTCTTGCGTTTTCCAGTTATACGCCATCTTGTAATCGTCTCGAGAGTTGAGCGCCTTTGAAAGAAGATACA
The DNA here is from genome assembly GCA_017557195.1 of Thermoguttaceae bacterium. Classification (GTDB taxonomy): domain Bacteria; phylum Planctomycetota; class Planctomycetia; order Pirellulales; family Thermoguttaceae; genus RUG11551. The sequence goes on from JAFZAL010000169.1 coordinate 682, forward strand.
AAAAATTGATGTAAAACTTCGTATTCGTCTTTTTGGAATACGCGACCAAGTCTGTTACATCCAGCCGCGCCGTCATCGACGTTGAGCATTTGCAATCTTCCGTAAAATGACGAAACACGCCTTTCCGATAATACGTTTCTTTATCAATAACTCTGTAGTTCATAATTTTAGTTGCGAGTAACGAGTTGCGAGTTGCGAGAGGAAGTACAAAAAATGAGTATGACTTAACGCCATACTCATTTATTTTCTATTGTTTTACACGACCCTATCGGGGATCGCTTGCGTAATTACGCATTCCGCATTCCGAATTACGCATTAGTTTCAGCTCAGCCAGACAGGCAGTTCGTGAACTTTGGGCAGCGAAACCGGTTTGGCGTACTTGACGCCTTCCATGGTGCGGATTTCTTCGAGCAGTTCCGGAGTCGGGACGGAGTCCAGAGACAGAGCGCCGATTTGGGTGCCAGTGGATCGGCTGGCGCCGACGCACATCTGAGCGATGTTGGCGTTGTGCTTTCCGCAGACGGTTCCGAGTTTGCCCAACATGCCGGGGACGTTGTCGTAATCGAAGATAATCAGGTTGCCGTCCAGATAGCTTTCCATGCGGCTGTCGTCGATTTGAATCAAACGCGGCATGTCGTTGCCAAACAGGGTTCCCTGAATCGTATAGACAGCGGTTTCCGTTTTGAGTTGAGCGGTAATTGTCGAATTGAAGTTGACGACTTCGGTCGAGCGTTCTTCAATCAGTTCGATTCCGCGTTCACGAAGCAGAATGTCGGCGTTAACGATGTTGGCTCCGACGTCAGACGCTTTTTCCATGTAGCCGGCGGCGAACGCGCTTGTCAGCAGAGCGGTGTTCTTTTTGGCGACTTCGCCCTTGTACGTCAGCTTGAGGCAAACCGGGGCGGAAGTTCCCATCTGTCCGAGGAACAAGCCCATTCTCCACGCAACGTTGAGGTATCCGCGAAGTTCTTCGAGCGTTTTCGGATCCAGCGGGCTGGTATTGACGGCGGAACGAATCGCGCCGGTCTTGAAGAAATCAACCATCAGCTGAGCGGCTTCGACGGCAACGCTGAGCTGAGCTTCTTCGGTCGACGCGCCCAGGTGAGGCGTGCAGACGACGTTTTTCATACCGAACAACGGGTTCTGCTTGCAGGGTTCAGACGGGTAAACGTCCAGAGCGACGCCGCCGAGCTGTCCGCTTTCCAGACCGCGAACCAGAGCGGCTTCGTCGTAAATGCCACCGCGGGCGCAGTTGATCAGGCGCGCTCCCTTGGGCAGCAAGGCGATTTCAGCGTCGGAAATCATACCGCGAGTGGCGTCCGTCAGCGGGGTATGAACGGTCAACAGATCGCAGTACGGAAGCATGTCTTTGTAGTTCGCGTAGAGCGTAATTCCGAGTTCCTTGGCTTTGGCTTCGGTCATGAAGGGGTCGAATCCGATAACCTTCATTTCCATCGCCAGAGCGCGCTTGGCAATCGCCTGACCAATGCGTCCCAAACCGATAATGCCGAGCGTCTTGCCAGCCAGCTGAGTGCCGGTGTAAAGTTTTTTGTCCCAGCGGCCTTCAATCAGGCTTTGATAAGCCGGGGCGGTATGACGAACCAGAGCGAACATGAGGGCCAGGGTCTGTTCCGCTGTCGAGAGCGTGTTTCCGCTGGGCGTGTTCATGACGATGATTCCCAAGCGGGTTGCCATCGCCTTGTCGATGTTGTCCGTTCCAACGCCCGCGCGAGCGATTGCGCGAAGACGAGTGTTGCCTTCCAGAACGTCAGCCGTAATTTTCACTCCGGAACGACAGATGGCGCCGTCGAATTCGGTGAGCGTCTTTTTAAGCTCTTCGCCCGCCAAACCAGTGCGAACCTCGTATTCGATTCCTGCGTTTTTCAACAAATCCAAGCCGTCCTGGGACAATGTGTCCAAAATTACGATTTTTGCCATCTGTTTAACTCCTTAAAGTTTAAAGGCATCAGTTTTCACGGTCAACAACCTTCGTCCGCCGCGCGGGGAAGTACCGCTAAATTTGTATCGATAGAAATTTATCTATATCTATCGTCAAATCTATTTAGAAATATTATAGCGAATTTAAAAATTATATGGAGGGGGGGCTGGAGGGAAATTTTGAGCGAGGGTTTGACGATGGGGTTTTGAGTGAGAAGTGAGGAGTTGACGGAATAATCAATTAGCAATCAGGAAGCGTCATTCAAAAGGTTTTCGGCTAAAGCCATGCGTTTTTCCTCCCTTCGAACAAAGCGTAACTTCGTTCGCTACGCTCATACCCACGGGTTTACACCAGTGGCTCGCCAAAATATTTGCTGCGTTACCGCCTTCCATCAATAATCAGGGCGGGGAATGTGCGAAGCCGAACGGGCGTGAGGACGAGGTTTTGTCTCCGAAAAAGCTGGTTTTGGCAATACCCACATCCAATCAGGAACCGACCTTGTCGGTGGCGTAGACAACGAAGTTGGCGTCGTCGCCACTTTCCCCAGCCCTTCTGCGTATTCTGCGAGTAGACTGCGGTTTCTGCGTTCTTAAATCCTATTTCATGAATCCGATAACGGTTCTTTTTTTTCCGAAATTCCCGCCTGTCCTCTTGTATAAACTGCTTTTGTTGTTATAATTAATATTGTTCAGTACTTATAAACAGCGACCAACGGGAGCGGCGCCTCGCCGTCTCGCAACTCGCAACTCGTTACTCGCAACTCAATATGCCCTAAATGGTTATTCCTTATTACTGCGAAGATTATCCAGAGGTTTGGGACGAATTCAATTCGTTTTGGGACGATTCGTCGTTAGCAGACAAGTCGAGCGGTTCGGAATCCGCGCCGTCGTCGTCGGACGCCAGTTCCAGTTCCCCCGTCTCTGATTCCTCACCTTTAACCGCGGACGTCAAGCCGTCCGAAAAACAGCCATGAAAAAAGTTTTGTTCATCGCCTTGAGCGCAATTTTTACGCTTTGCAGCGCTGTCAGCGCTCAGGAATCCGAAAAACCGGTTTACGCGATCTGCGTCAGCAATTCAACGCTTGCCGACTCCGACTGGAGCGCGGCGGTTGACGCTCTGAAGAAAAAACACAGCGAAAAGTTCGACGTCAAGGTTGTTACGTGGGACGAATTGCCCATCAAGAGCCTGCCGGAACTTCAGAAGCTCCAGCCGACGTACATCTGCTTTGTCGCCAAGTACGAAGAAGCCAACCAGATTTTCGTTCAGTTCTGTCACATTACAGCCCGAAACCTCGACCCTGACCCGTATACGGACGCGATTTGGGCGATTCTGACCGGGTACGACGTCAACGACGTCAATCGAATCATTGCCGCGCCGGATATGAAAGTCGACACCTGCTGCGCCGGGTTCGGCGTCAATTTGACCAAGTTCAAGTCCGGCGTCTGGTATTCTGAAGGCACAAAAAACCATTACGGAATCAAAGAGGCTGACGGCGCGTATCAGGAACGCCGCGACGGTCCGGACGACACGACTCACGCGCTCGCCGACGCCTACGGGAAGAATCAGCTCTTCATGACCTCCGGGCACGCCTCTCCCCGCGACTGGCAAATCGGCTACAGCTACGAAAACGGCTATTTCTTCTCCAAAAACGGTCAGCTTTACGGCAGAACCAAGGACAAGGAAGAGTTCCCCATCACGCATACGAACTCCAAGGTTTATCTGGCTGTCGGGAATTGCCTCATTGGCAACATCGACGGTCCGGACGCCATGGCGCTGGCGCACATTCATTCCGGCGGCGTCAACATGATGGCGGGATACGTTCAGCCCACCTTCTTCGGGTACATGGGCTGGGGTCTGAGAGACTATTACGTCGAGCAGCCCGGACGGTATACCGCGGCGGAAGCCTTCTTCGCCAACAATCAGGCGATTACGTGGCACATCAACCGCATTTTCCCGGAATACGTCAACGCTAGGGCATACACCGGTACGCTGAACCAGATGAACATGATTCAAATCATGCCGAAGATGGACGAAGACGCCATGAAGAAGTTTGCCGATATGGACAAGTCCGATCAGCAGTTTGTTTTCTGCATGGGCTTTGATCTCAACATGGTTGCTCTTTACGGCGACCCCGCTTGGCAGAACCCTATGCAGTCGCACAACAAAGCCTGGAAGCAGAAGCTGACGTCGAAGAAGCTCGACGACGGCAGAACGGAATGGACGCTGACAATCGTCCCGCTTAACGGCGCGGACTCGTTCAAGGGCGTCTGCAAGGAAGAAGCGACCAAAGACGGCCGCCCGATCTTCCAGTTCCTGCCCAAGCGCGTTCGAAACGTCGTTGTTGATGAATCCAGCAAAGACCTCCACGCTACTATTACCGACAACTTCATTCTTCTCCCGAAAACCGACGCCATGTCGACTGGCAAGGACATTGTTCTGAAGTTTACGGCGGAGTAAGACAGGATGCCTTATTTCGGTGTGCGGGAGCAAAGCTCCCGCTTTTTCGAAAAAATTCGAGAACAATAATACGTGGTCTACTGTCGAAAAATCTTGGATTTTTTTACAACGCGAGCTAACGCTCGCTTTAGAAAGCGAGAGCTTTCGCTCTCGCAATCCGATAGGTTTCTCTCTCTCCGTCGTCTTGACATTCTATTGTCGACACGGTATAATAATCGTTAAAGGTTGATTATTAATCGGAAAGGATTAAATCCATGAATAGATTCTTGATATTCGTTTCGACCATATTGACGCTTGGCGCTGTCGTTTCGCATGCGGACGAGCCGCGTCTGGAACTGCGCGACGTTACGGTCAAGGTTGACAGCGACTGCAGCGATTACGAGGCATACCGCGTCTGCGACGGGCGGACGGATACGTTTTGGCATACGGAATTCCGAAAGCCGCAGCGACCGCCGTTTCCCCATTGGGTTGAACTGGACTTGCAGCAGGCGGAATCCGTTCGCGGAGTCGTTTACACCCCGCGTCAGGACGGGAACAACAACGGGACGTTCGCTCAGACGGAAATTTACGTCTACGACAACCCGGACTCCCCGGGCGATCCCGTCTGGACGGGCGATCTGAACGAGCTGCGATCCGCGCCGAAAGAATCTGTTACAATCACGTTTGACGCCCCGGCTCGCGGGCGGTTTGTCAAGGTCATGGCGAAGACGTCGTTCAATGAGTATCCAGCCGGATCCGCAGCGGAAATTCAACCGATTGTGAACGGCAAGACGTTTACGACCTGCGCTAAAGTCAATCCCGCCGACGTCCCCGGCGCCAACGCGGAACTGGTCAAGGAATACAATCTTCTTATAGACGAACTCAACGATCGGCAGAAATACGCTGCTATCGCCAGCCAGATTTACGATCCGCAGGCGGGGATTCTGCCCAGCGACAAGACGCCGCTTGACGTCGTATACCGTCGAACCGCTGCCGCGTTAGAGCGGTTGGAAAAGCTCGACGCGCAAGCCGCCGCGCCGTTTGTCAGTCAGCTCAATGCGCTCAATCCGGCGGGTGCGACGTTTTCGTCTGTTGCAGAACGGTTCGCTCACTTTGAGAAGATCGCCCAGCTTCGACGTCGAATTCTCTTTTCCGATCCAGACTTGACGTTTGACAAACTCCTGTTCGTTAAAAAACATCGAGCCACCTACAGCCACCTGTGCGACCAGTACTACGGCGTCCATCTTCTTCCCGGCGGGGGAATTTTCCGGATGGATAACGCGTTCAATCCGGACGCCCCGCCGATTGTTACAAACGTTCTGGAGAACTCCGTCGTTCAGTCCGGGCGTCTTGCGGGAACAAAGCTCTCAACAGGCGCGTTTGCGACGCTGGCTCTGGACTACGACGCTCAGAAAATCGCCTTTGCTTACGTAGAAGCCGTGGGGAGCAAAGAGCATTTCGCTCATACAGACTTGACCAAGGGGCATTGGGATCGCGGTAGATGTCTGCATATTTTCACCGCCAACGCAGACGGCTCCGATTTGCGGCAGATTACCGATGGAACGTGGAACGACTTCTATCCGTGTTTTCTGCCCAACGGGCGCGAAGCCGCGCGGGCAGAAGGACAAGGTTATGCCTCCGAAAAAGCAGGGTTCGAAGATACCCACGTCCAATCAGGAACCGACCTTGTCGGGTGCGAAGCCGCACGGGCAGAAGGACAAGGTTATGCCTC
>JAFZAL010000170.1 GCA_017557195.1 Thermoguttaceae bacterium
AAAACCTCACGCAAAGTTCGCGAAGTCCGCAAAGTTTTAAAAAACGGACGCGAAGCGTTCCGCTAAAACCGCGTTAGCGGTTCAATATTTCTAGCCGTGGGTTTTAACCCACGGAAAAACGATTAAAAAGATTCTCTTTAATCGAGTCAACCTCTTTTCTACCCCCCGTGCCTTTAGGCGCGGGGGGATAGAAAAGAGAATTTGTCGATGTTTTTATTTTACGTCATTCGTCCGTGGGCTGAAGCCCACGGTTACAAGGGTTGCGTCCTTTCAGGACGCGATTCAGCTTCTCATCTCACTTATCTTCGCAAAAAAATTTGCGTACACCCGGCGAGTGCAACTGTCTGAGATTTATTGCCAACATATCAGGGTTATTTATTTTATTGAGTAATAGTTGAGAAACCATTGAAGCAGTTCATAATCCCTGCTGTCATCGGCAGAATCAAAGACCGTCCAACCGGTATTGTCTTTAGCGTCGGGGTCAGCGCCCTGTCCAATGAGCCATTGAACCAATTCAAGACTCCCGCTACGAGCAGCAGAATGTAAAACCGTCCAACCGGTCTTGTCTCTTGCATGGATGTCTGCGCCCTGTTCAACGAGCCATTGAACCAATTCCAGACTCCCGCTTCGTGCGGCGGAATGTATGACCATCCAATCGGTATTGTCTTTTGCGTTGGGGTCAGCGCCTTGTTCAACGAACCATTGCACTAATCCCAGACTCCCGCTCCGGGCGGCAGAATCAAAGACCATCCAACCGGTATTGTCTTTTACGTTGATGTCAGCGCCCTGTTCAACGAGCCATTGAACCAGTTCCAGACTCCCGCTCCAGGCGGCAGAGTGTATTACTGCCCAACCTTCATTGTTTTTTGCATTGACGTCAGCGCCATGTTCAACGAAAAATCGAGCCAATTCCATTTCCCCAATTTCAGCGGCGAAATGCAAGACTGTCCAACCTTTTTCGTCTTTTGCGTTGACGTCAACTCCCTGTTCCATGATCCATTGGATAATTTCCAGATTATGTCTGTAGACGGCATATTCAATTATCTTACAAGTGCAATTTCTTATATTAACATCGTCTTTTCCCTGCTGTAGAAGTTCTTTAATTTGATCAAGATTACCGCTTTGGGCAGCCTCAAAAAAACCTTTAGCGCTGTTGGTTTTAAAGTTGTCAGGAATATAATTGTTTAAAATACAGCGAAATTCCTCCAGAATAGATTTTTCGTTTGACATTGTAACTGAGTATAAAATAGCAGGTTAATCCGGCAAATTGGTTCGTGATGTTATTTCAAGGTTCACAAATGTTAGCGAACCGCGTACGGTTTATATACATACAACCATAAAGGAGACGCTTTGCGAACTCCTCACTTCTCACTCCTAACTCAAAGATATTTCGAGTTCAACTCAAACTCTCTCTTTGATGCTATAATTCGTTCCCGGCTTCTGGTTGAACGCGGTGAGAAGTTCCGCAAGCAAGCCGACGCAGAGAAACTGTGCGCCAACGATAATAAACAGACAGCTAAAGAGCGCTAACGCCGCATGGTTTGAAACGTGAAATACGCCGCCGCAATAGCTGGCAATTTTGTCGCTGCAACGGGTTATAATCCACAGTAAAGCCATGACGAATACGCCCAGTCCGCCTAGGAAGAACGCGCCCATGCCGATGTTACCCAATACGTGAAGAGGACGCTGACCGTAAGAAGTTACAAATTTAACCGTCAGCAAATCCATAAAGCCTTTGAAAATTCGGGTGAATCCGTACTTGGATTTCCCGAACTCCCGGGCGCGATGGTTGATGACAATCTCGCTGACTTTGTATCCTCGAGACCCCGCCAGAACCGGCACGAATCGGTGCATTTCTCCATAAAGGGTAATCTCATCAAAGATGCTGCGTCGATAGGATTTCATGCCGCAGTTGTGGTCGTGAAGGACGACGCCTGTCAGGCGGCTGACCATGGCGTTAAACACGCGAGATGGGTAAACCTTGTGCCAAGGGTCGTGCCGAACCTTTTTCCAGCCGCTGACGCAGTCGAACCCCTCGTCCATTTTCGCCAGAAAATTGGGAATCTCGTGCGGGTCGTCCTGAAGGTCGGCGTCCATGGTAATGACGATGTCGCCGGTAACTTCGCAGAATCCTGCCTGAAGAGCCGCCGCTTTCCCGAAATTGCGTCGGAACCGAATCCCGCGAACGCGGCTGTCTTCCTTCGCCATTTTCTCGATGACAGACCACGACGTATCAGTCGAGCCGTCGTCGATAAAAATGATTTCCAGGTCGTTGTACTCGTTCGCCTTGGCGACTTCGGAAATTTCCTGTAACAGTTTTTCGAGGCTTTCTTCTTCGTTCAAAACGGGAATGACAATCGACAGTTTCATGGCAGGATAATGGGGCAGGAGGGAGGGAATAAAATTACTTCAAAATTAACGCAACAATCAAACCGATAATAACCAGTCCTTCAACAATAGCGGCAATGAGTTTATAGTCTTTCCAAAACGACGGCTTTGTACCGGGAATGGCGGGGACGGCGTCTGCAGCAGGCGAATTCTGCCCGCGAAATGCGTTTTCGTCTGTTTGAACTGGGTTTTGTACGCTTTGAGCTGGCGCGGAATGTTTGGATCGGGAAGATGTCTCTGTTTTAAGCTTTTGTTTATTGATAACGCCGGACAGATGCAGATCAATTTTGTTGGGGGTGATCTGTTCAAAGACGTCCGCAGCGTTTTTCCAGTTGTCCCAGCCTTCGCGCCAAACCATCGAGTCGTCAGAAACGCGCCCCTCGTCCAGCCAGGTTTTCATAATTTCCGCTGTAGCGGGTCCATACTGACCGCCGGCGGCAGGTCGAACGTACCAAAGAGCTTTGGGAGCTTCTGCAAACGGATCCGTCTTTGGAGCGCTGGCGGCAGGAGCCGGTTCCGGAATCACAACAGGTCGCTCAAGCGGCGCAGAAAGCTCGATTTCTCTGTCCTGTCGGGCTGAGGTAAAACTGGCGCCTTCAGCCGGTTCGGTAACGGCATGATTATAGTTAACGCTGCTGAGCGCATCTGGAGCGGCGTTAGGCGCAATGGCGTTTAAGTTGACTTCTTCCTCGTCCGGCCGCTTATGTGCGGATTTCCCTTTACTCGACTCGCGCGTGCTGGTCAGAGGGATGTCGACGTCTACGCCGCAATAGGGGCAAACGCCTCGGCGCCCCGCCTGAAATTCTTTAACGTGAAGTTTATGACCGTTCGGACAATAAAAACGAATTCCCATAGCTGTTTCAATTTAACATGTTGCAAAAAACGTCTTCAACGATTCATTTTGAGCGGTCAAAGACAATAGTAACAACTTTGAATTTGACGCTCTACTCTCTATTATGCACAATTTAAAGAAAAAATCAATATGCGATAGAAAAAATTCAAATAAAATCTGAAAAAGCGGTCAGAATCTGCCGTAAGCGCTTGAGATGCATCATCTGCATGAATTAACTTATCTGACAATTATCAGATAAGTCAAAAGCAAGGCGTTGCTTCCAGACACTGCAATCTCTTTACGATGTTTTCGAGTTGGAAACGCTTAACATCGTCAGGACGTCTATTTGTCAGCATTGAACGGTTCTGGCAGCTGGAGATAATCGCCCAGGATTTTATCCCATTCCGGCGGATCGAACAGCGCGGTGCCGGCATCGGAGTAAAACGTCAACTCGCTGAAATAAATTCGGGTTGGGGCTTCGTACAAATCAACCCGAACAAAGGGAAACGGCTGACTGAGCTTTTTAGCAATGTCTAAAATCTGGTCAAGCTGTTTTGGACGCGGAATCTCGGCGCTGTTTGTTGGATAGTTTTGCTTAAACGGCAAAAGATTCCATTGGGAATCGTAGTAATTAATTGTTTCGGAAGGCGTTTTGTCGTCCATAACCAACTGAATTACTTTGGGTTCTCCGTTAAAGCACAGAACTTTGTACACCCTCGGCGCGGCGTCCAGAAAGTCCAAATACTCCTCGCAAACAATCTTGGGAGGGATGTTTTTATATCCCCATTCCATCGAATAATAATAGTGATTGTGCGGTCGCGTAAGCCAGGTTTTCAACTTCTTAATGGCAGTTGGAATATCGAGCTTGCTCTTATCTTTGCAGATAACGTTTTGTCCAGATCCCCAGTTGACTTTCAAGACAAACTTATTGGGCAGAGAGTCAAAATCAATCTCGCGAGGATTATCATACGCGCCCAGCAGCTTTGGCAAAAACGACTCGTCCAAATGTTGAGCGATATAATCTCGCACCAAATACTTGTCTGCACATTGCGTAATGAGCGGATTTCTCCAGTACAATTTAAGCCACTGAATCTTTTCATTGAACGTTTGCGGGTCGTCAATGTTGAACGAATGACCCGTTGCAATTTCATAAAGACGAATAACGGCTTCTTTTTGAGCTTTAAAACTGGACGTAAAATACAAATGCTTGTAGACGCGAATCCATGGGAAGGACATTTTATTATCCAGCCAAATTGGTAAATCGTATCGCAATTTGTTATATAAAAATCGAATTGGGTTCATTGTTCTAAAAATCAATTGTACTTAAAGTTGTCAAATCCCAAATAATACCCGACTGTTCCCATGATAGTCGCTACGCTCAATCCTATTGATATAAAAGAACGGCGCGGGGAAAAGGGCAATAAAAGCAAACGAAATAAAAGCGATGATATTGCAGTCAATACATGAATTCCATTGACTTTCAATCCCATCAATCGAAAGTAATATTTGTCAAATAATCGAGCGGCTACCATAGATTCACGATAGCAGCGTTTCCAATAATACATAATAGTTGCGCGAGACGGCGGATTGGCTTCATGAACTTCAGCTTTAAAGGTTTTTATCATTAAAGCGTTTTTCTTTTGAAACAGATAAAAAGCTAAATCTGAATCCTCGCCCCCGGTTCGTCCCCACGATTTGTCAAAGGGACCTTCACGAGTTTGCAATAACGAATAACGATACATGGTGGAATTTGTCGAAACAGATTCCAGCTTTTGTCCCTCTTGGAAAAGTCCGTTTATATCGCTAAGATTTTTTAGATATTCAGGGAAATCGGGTTCATAATGCTGTATTACGCTTCCCCAAACCGCGTCGGCGTTATACTCCCGTTGAACTTCGACCAGTTTTTCCAGCCAATCGGGTTCAGCCCATTCGTCATCGTCGATAAAGGCAAGAAACTCTCCGCGGCATTCCGTCACGCAGCGGTTGCGAGCTATAGCAATATTCGGCTCAGGTTCGCAATAATAGCGAATCTCGATTCCCTTTTCCTTCGCTTCATCCGCTATCTGTTCGATAACCGCCTTTGATCCCTGCGAGGCGTCGTTTTCCGTTACAACAATATCGAACGGAATAGACGTCTGCTGGTCAATAAGACTCCGAAGGCACTTTGCAATGCCTTCAGGACGCTTATACGTACAAACTCCGACAGTTACCAGCGGGGAAGACTCTGACATCTTATAAAGTTGCGAGTTGCGAGTTGCAAGAAGCGCTTGCGCCCTATGCAATAGGTACTTATTTGTCTCCGTATCCGTTTGGATGATTCTTATGCCAATTCCAGGCGGTTTCGACAATCGCTTCGATACTGGGATATTTCGGTTCCCAGCCGAGTTCTTTGCGAATCGTTTCCGATCCGGCAATAAGCGTCGCAGGATCGCCGGGGCGGCGGTCGACGACGTCGGCGGGAATCGGATGCCCGGTAATCTGTCGAGCGGCTTCGATAACCTGTTTGACGGAATAGCCCGCGCCGTTGCCGAGGTTGTATTTTCGGCTTCCCTTATCCAAATCGTTCAAAGCAAGAATGTGCGCCTGAGCGAGGTCTTTGATATGAATATAATCTCGAACGCACGTTCCGTCCGGCGTGTCGTAGTCATCGCCGAAAATCTTCAGCCGGTCGCGCTGACCCAACGCAACTTGCAGGACGAGCGGAATGAGGTGGGTTTCAGGATGATGGTCTTCCCCGCGGGTTTCAGACGCTCCCGCCGCGTTGAAGTACCGCAAAGCGCAGTATTTAATCTTGCCGGTTTTGTCCAGCCAATGCAGGAAGCGTTCGATAATCGCCTTGGATTCCCCATACGGGCTGCCGGGAACGATGCGTTCTTTTTCGGTAATCGGAATGGTTTCCGGGTCGTCGAACAGGTTGGCGGTTGACGACAAAATGAACTTCCGGACGTCGTGTTCGTCCATGCTTTCCAGCAGCCGCAGCGCGTTGGTTACGTTGCAATCCAGGTACTTAAACGGATTCTGCATGGATTCGCCCACCAGAGAATAAGCGGCGAAGTGCATAACCGCCTCAATATCCGGGTGCGCCTCAAAGGCAGCGTCGATTTGCGCCTTGTCTGCCAGGTCGCCCAGAATAAACGTCGCTCCAGGGTGAACCGCCGCGCGATGTCCCTGAAACAGGTTGTCGAAAACAACAACGTCGTAGCCGGACTCGACCAGCATTTCCGTCGCCACAGAACCAATATACCCGGCGCCGCCGGTAACCATTACTTTCATCTGAAATCCTTTTAATTAAAAATGTTAAAATCCCGAGAGCTTTTGACGTTCCATGAGAATACAGCTTTTGGAAAATCAAAACTCTGTTTCTCTATTCCCACTCGCTCTAACAGGAGTCAGAATAATTAACCATATTATACAACATAATAACGAAATGTCAAGAAAATAGTAAAAAAAGATTGATTGGAGATAGTAAATTCATTTTTACAGAACGGGACAATTAGAAAAAAACTCTCCGGCAGACAAAAAGGTAGGGAAAAAGGACGGGGTCGGGTCGTAAAATAGGCAGACGCAGGCAGCTGAAGCAACTAACGACCTTAAGAAAGAATTGCCGCAAGTTCTTAAAAATTCGGAGATACCGCGAGATAAAAAAAGCCCCTGCGAAATATCGCAAGGGCTTAAAGTACCTCCTGCAGGGGTACAAGGGGACAGCGCAGACCCCGTAAAAACAAGGACGGAACGCGATTTGACTTCCCCTCTGTTCGCTAAATCGTTCGCTGTAAGAAAAATTCTGGAATTGATTGAGGGATTAAACGACGATGAATATCGGGAACTGATAGACGTTTTAACTGCCGACCAGATAAACCGCTAACCGCTATCAATAAACCTTCCTTATCGTCGCCACGATTCACGACGTTTGATTCTAACGCCGGATTGACCAACGGACGATTATTCAGACCGTCCCAAACAATAGCCCCATAGCAAACGCGCAGGGGCTTATTTTGTATTACTACGGCGTAATTATGTAATTATGCCCATTTTTTGATTGTAAACAATTGATTTATAGTAGTTTACATAATTACAAAATAATTGTAATCGTACCGTAATTATGTAATTATGCCGGTTTTGTTCCGCTCTATGCCGGCTTAGCGTCAGTATGCGTTTCCTGGGCGTTGCCGTTGGACACTTCAAAAATTTATAGAATCCCCTTGCAATCGATAAAATTTTCTGTATATTATTATTAGATTGTTACCAAACTTAACAGGAGAAGAATATGGCAAATGCTCACGACTGGAAAGAACCAGAAGCGAATATTGATACAGGTAGTTTTATATTTTTTATAAAAGGTCTGTTTGTATGTTGCGTTTGGTTTGCGTTTATTATTTGCACTATCAATTTTATTATATCATGTGCAGCAGAACCTTATAGAGAAACCAACGCTTTGAACGTCCTTTATTTTATTACAGGATTGATTATTACATCTACCCTTATTATTGTTTTTCAGTTCGGTAAACTGAATAATACTCTCAAAGAAGTTAAAAAAGCGATTGAAGAAAAACAGCCAGTAATCATTCAGAAAAGAGTTACCGCGCCGGAGCAGGAGGGAAAATAAAATGGAATCCAAATTTAAGCACATCGGAAGTCTTTTGTTTCTATGCTTTCTATTTTTTTTGTTCATACCTATATTTATAAACATAGATGGACGTTGGTATTCTATTGAATCTGCCGTCGATATTGCAAAAGCCATTGCCGGATATATCGTTGGAGCTACGCTACTCTCGACCATTATTTTAGTGGTTATGCTCCATAGAGTACGCAGCGCGATATTGGATACTGATAAATCAATCAAAGACGCCGACACGTCAGTTCAGAACGCCGGAGCGCACCTTGAAAAACTGAACGAGAGGATTAAAACGCTTGCCAGAATGGTTGACGATATAAAAGATATTGAACAGAAAATTTCAGAGCGTCCGCCAGTTGTCATTCAGAAAAAAGAATCGAATCAGTAGGCAAAAATAAATAATTCAGAATTGTCTAAGGTACTGTAAGTCCTTATATACTCGACGGCTACGCCGGAGGGCTTTTAAAAAACCGTGTTGAGGAGTTAAAACAGGGTAATAATTATCTATTTTGTCAATTAAAATATATTTTATTAGTTGCGAACTTATTCAAGACAGTAGGCGTAAATTCTATAGACTAATATTCTGTCGCTAGGGAGTAATTACCCCGTGCCGTCCCGACGATATTTCCTATTCAATATTCCGAAGGACGGCGGCGATTCTTCACGCTTAGAATAGGATTCTGAAAAATGAAATGGATTGAATGGAAGAAGCGGGAGATATATCCTGAATTCGTTGTACAGATTAACTGCTGCACCATAGAGCGTAATGATGAACATAGAAATGGAGTACATCGGGCAATAATCGAGATACAAAGGGGATTAAACGCCGATGTTTCTAATCCATCGTTGCCTTCCCATTACCATCTGTATATTGGCAGAGTACCTGAAATATATCGTTATGACAAGAATTTCAACGATAAGATTTATTCTTTCATCATTGCCAACGAAAAAAGAATTATCCAGAATTGGGAAATTGTTCCCATTACCGCGTTGAACGAAAAAGAGCAGGATAATGCGCGGCGGGTTTACAAACTATGGGGAAGCAATTCAAACAGCGCCCAATATCAAATAAATCAATACATCTCACAGCTGGAAGAACAAGAGCGAGAAGAATTCCAAACGCAGTCGATCGCAGAAGAACAGACCCCCTTATCGTCGCAAAACCCGGCAGACCCGGCGCAGTTGCAAGAAGCAAAACAGCATGATGATGAGTATTATTTAAGTATTCAAAACCACGCTGCACGTCGTATTCAAATGTACGTTGATGGAAAAAAACCATCAGATATTAGCCGTTGGGAAAAAGCGCATAGAGATATAATCAGTACGCCAGATAACCCATTACCGTCTACAGATGTAGACGCTATTAAAAAATTCTTACAAAGAAAGCGTAAAAAAGCGGGGACAAAGTAGGGACAAGAGGGACAAAGCAAGGACAAAGTAACAAATCTTTCATTTTCTTTGATTGTAATTCTCTTTTTTTCTGTATACTGTCTGTCAAGTTAAAAGCCTGCTAATGGATTCGGGCTTATCTTTTTTCATTCTCAATTCAAGGAGATTGTAACATGACACAATTACTTAGTAAAGCCGACGTCGCGAAGATGCTCGGTTGCTGCCCTCGGAGCGTTGACAATTTACGCGCAACATCCGGACTGCCGTTTCACAACATCGGGCGGCTCGTCCGATTCGACGAAGCGGAAGTCCGAAATTGGGCAGGACTGCCCATGACCGTGAACGACGGCAACGATTCGGGGGGAGATGGAAACGGACACGAAGCCGGTAAAGGAGGGCAGCAGAAATGTTTTTAATTGATGAAAATATCGTTTCGTCAATCGTCAATTTGCCACCGGAAGAAGCGTTAAAAGTTATTGGCGATATTCTGGAAGGAAGCCACAATTTGAAACTTTCTGGCGTCCGTGAATGTCGTTCATTGATTGAACGGGGAATCCGCGAACGTCGCAAAAGAACGGAAACTGACCCTGAATGTCCGATTTATCGAAACTGGGATATTTGTACTGACCCCGACAGTAAAGGACTACAGGAAAGACAATGCGCCTTTGACGCTTGCGTCCGCGCTGCTTATCGTTCCGGGCGGTTTAGTGAAACAGACTTCAATAGAGCGATTCACGATGGTTTTTACAATTACGCCCATCCATACCCGTACAACAAGCGCCCATCTAGTAATACAATGGCTGGACTTTGTAAAGCGCATGAAGCGTACGTCGCGTATCTCGATTGTAAAGAGAGATTCAACAGGCAAGACGATATTAAAGAATTCATCAACGGCTACCGTCCCTGCTGATGTTACAAAGTAAACCCCGCTCGTTGGCGCGGGCGGGGCTTGTGTTCTCAAAATTTTATCTTGGCTGATAACGCTATCTATTATATAGCTTAGCGATATTTTGTCAAGAGGAAGGAATACTTTTTAATGACAATTTTAATCGACACAGCTAAAAGCTATATCGAAGCTGGCTTGTCTGTTTTTCCAGTAAAGAAAGACAAGACACCGTCAATATCAAGTTGGACGCAGTATCAGAAGCGCAGACCTACACCCGCAGAAATTGAAACTAT
The DNA here is from genome assembly GCA_017557195.1 of Thermoguttaceae bacterium. Taxonomy (GTDB): domain Bacteria; phylum Planctomycetota; class Planctomycetia; order Pirellulales; family Thermoguttaceae; genus RUG11551. The sequence continues at coordinate 10,404 of JAFZAL010000170.1, forward strand.
GTTCGCGGACGCAGACGCGACAGGCGTCGCGGTCGTATGCGGAGAAATTAGCGGAGGTTTGGAGTGTTTGGACTTTGACGATAAGGGGAGCGCCTTTGACGGCTGGAAACAGAAAATTCCTCTCGGACTGTATACCCGATTGACCGTTGAACGTTCCCCATCTGGCGGCTACCATGTCTACTATCGCTGCCGAAAAATCGGAAGGAGAACTGTTTTTAATCGGTTTGAGGGGAAAAGGAAAATTACATTGATTGAGGTTAGGGGCGAAGGGCATTATACACTATGCGACCCATCTCCCCGCTACGTACTGGAACAGGGAAGCCTTTACAATATCCCGGAAATCACGCAGGAAGAACGCGATGTACTCATTGACGCGGCGCGAAGTTTTGATGAAACTCCCCCTAAATCGTCGCCACCTAAAACGGCAACAGCGTCGCCTTTGAAAGCGCAGTCAAACCCGGCAATGCCGGCGCCGGCAGACTTGCGACCTGGGGACGATTATAATCAGAGGGCAACGATGGAGAGCATGAGGACGCTGCTGGAAGATAGCGGCTGGACTTTTCATCATGAGGAAGCTGATAGACTTCACTTCACGCGACCCGGCAAAAATCCAAACGAAGGAGAGAGCGGAAATCTGATGTTACAAAATGGCGTCCCGATTTTTTATAATCATTCGTCTAACGCGCCGGACGTACCATCAGAACAGGGATTAAATCCGTTTAGCTTGTATTGCCACCTGAAACACAATGACAATGCAGAAGCGGCGGCGTCCGCTCTTAGACGGGACGGCTACGGCGGAAATCGGAAAGATAATAATCCCGTTTCCTCTCCTGCCGTTCCTGCCGACAATGCCGGCGATGACGGGGAGAGCATACACCGCGACCGGGAAAGCTGGACTGAATTTCCATTACAATGTCTACCGAAAATGACCCGTCGATGGGTTGAGGAAAAATCAGAAGCGATGAACGTTGACCCGTCGTATTTGGCGATGTCAATTCTCACGCAGGCAAGCGCTCTAATCGGCGCGAAATGTCAGATAGATTTACACCGGGGGGATTGGAAGCCGTTCCCGGTTCTCTGGACGTTTCTAGTTGGGAACTCCTCACAAAAGAAATCTCCTTGTATTTCCAGTTGTTTGAATATGCTGATTGACAAAGAACGCGAAATACGAAATGAGAATACGGTCGCGCTGAATGAGTACGCGATAAAACTTAGCGATTATGAAGCGGAACTGAAACGGCGTCGCAAGTCAACAGATGAAGATGAACTGCCGGAAAAGCCTACACGTCCACCGGAAAGAGTGTTGACCGTTACAGGCGACTTCACAATGAACGGACTGATTAAAGCGGCGAGTGATAATCAATGGGGATTCTTAATCTGTTCCGATGAAATAACCACGATATTGAATGCGCAGATCGCAACGAAGAAGGGCGAGCCAATGCTGGGCGAGCTTGCGAAATTCTATAAAGGAGATTCAAGTCAAACCCGGTTCAAACACAATGAAAATAACGTTTACGCTGAAAGATGTCTGGCGGCGATTTTAACAGCGGGTACACCCGGAAACGTCCGTAAACTTATCGCTGGAACAGAGAACGCCACGAACGGGTTTATGTCGCGCCTGCTGATGATTTACCCGCCAATGCCGGAGAAGTTTTGTCGCGCCGGCGTAAACGAAAATACGACAGAGAACATGAAGGCAATTATGGAATACCTCGTTGAGCTTGAGCCGGATAGTTGCTACTCTACTATGCGCGGTATGCTGGGGGAGGAAATCCAATGCGTTGAATATTTCCCTCATACGATTCATTTAGATGGGAGTGAAGGAGTAGATTCTAAATGGTTAAAATGGCAAGAGGATATTTTTTACAAGATTCGAGAATCGAACGACGAACTCGAAGCGAGTTTACTCGGCAAGTCCGAAGAACTTTTACCTCGTCTTGCATTACTCCTGAATATCCTCAAAGGCGCGGAACGCTACGTCGCAGAAAGCAAGCCGACACCGGAAGTAAATATAAAGAATAGTAGTCAATGTATCGTTGGAACTTATATCCCTCGTCGAGTATCGCAGGCGACCTGGAAGGAAGCGGAAACGTTGACGAACTGGCTTATAGATGAATGTCGCGCAGTACATCAGATATTAGGATTGAGCGCGACCCGGAACTCAAACAAGGACGTGAGGGCGTCGATTGAAAAGCTCGTCGAAGGTATGCGGAATAAGGGAGTGCCGGAAATATCCGTTTCCCGTATTGGCGATTATGTATCGCAGGCAAGGGGCAGGGACGCCAAAGCCAAAGACCTGATTAATAGAATCGTTGCCTACGTCGCCAAAGATAAACGCTTTTCAATTCGTCAAGGCGAGTACAACGGGCGACCTGTTCAATATCTCAAACTGCTGGATAGATAACGAAATCATAATTACAGCATTATTACAAATACGTGTAATTATGTAAGTGTATATAAAATATAGGTTTATGTTTCATAATTACATAATTACATAATTACACAAGGAAAAAATATTGATTTTTAACTTTTAGCGATAAACTAGAAAAAATTTTCTTTTCATTGCTAGGGGTTGCGCAAAAAATGAAAAACGCTATAATACAGCGTCGATAAGATTCACAAAGGAGATTCATCATTATGTCAAACATTCGTAAACCAAACGGACACCAGAACTGGGTTTTGACTTATTACATCGACGGGGAAAGACAGCCTGTAATCTCATTGCCAACGAAAAGCAAGACTATTGCAGACCGTATGAAGGGAAAGATTGATGACCTTATCGATTGTAAAAAAGCTGGAGAGAAACCAAACTCGGAACTTGCGAAATGGCTGCTGAAAATTCCTGACAGTTTACGCGAAGTGTTAGAGGAAAGAGGATTGATAGAGCGTCAGATTCGCCTAACAATTCAAACGGCGGTCGCTGCATACATTGACAGCAAGAAGGCAAGCTGGAAGCCTAAAACATATAATCGACGATTGAATGAAAATAAATGGTTCGTTGAATACTTCAAACCAGAAACGCGACTTGAAACGATCGACAGACAAGCGGCGGTTCAATTCTTGAATTGGTTAAAGGACGTAAAAAATCTTTCTCCTACTCATATCAACAGTATTATGAAATGGGGAATGTATATTTTCAAATATGCGTCGTTATGCGGAGCTTATTCACTTCCTAACCCGTTTATCAATGTCCGGGTTCCCAATACGGTACAACGAACGAAACAGTATATTTCAATAGAATATACAGAAAAACTTATCGAAGCCTGCCCAACGGTACAATGGCGGACAGCGGTCGCGATGTTGCGTTATGGCGGTATGCGACCAGAGGAAATCTTATTGGCTGAATGGGACGGCGTCGATTGGGAAGCTGGAACGTTCACTTTTCGCAGTCCAAAGACGGAACATCACGAAGGAAAAGGACAGCGCACAATTCCATTATTCCCTCGTCTACGTGAAGCGTTTGAGGAAATGAGAATGGCGGCGGAAATGGAAACCGGGATTATACTTCCCCAATACATTCTATCGACTGACAAGCCGGGTAATGGCTGGGACAGCAAACGGCAATCTATCGCAGATGGTAAGAACGGTTCATTATGCGAGTTGTCAGACTTCATCGTAAAGGCGAAGCTGGATAATCCGGGTTCAGTCCCGACAAATATGCGGGGAAGCTGCTCTACTGACCTGAAGCGGAAATATCCAGAATACGCAGTAGACGCTTGGCTAGGGCATACCAAAGCAATAGCTCGTCGCCACTACGACGTCGTAACTGCCGACCTGTTCGAGCAAGCGGCGAACGCAGACGATTTTAATTCTGATTCTGTTCGCGATTCTGTTCGCGATTGTTCGCGATTTTGGTCGCTGAATGGAAATGGAAAGAATGTAAACGACGCGAAAAATTTTCCGCAAACCCTTGAAAATACGGGGTTTTTACAAAAAGAAAGCCCTAGTTGTAATTATTTACAACAGGGCTTAATACCTCCTGCAGGGCTCGAACCTGTGACCCGTTGATTAAGAGTCAACTGCTCTACCAACTGAGCTAAGGAGGCATTT
>JAFZAL010000171.1 GCA_017557195.1 Thermoguttaceae bacterium
AAATAAAAAATTGATTCGGTTTCTTGTAGAACATGGAGCGGACGTCAATTTAAAAAATAACACTTTGGGAAACTTTGGAAATCCTTTGACAATTGCTGTTGGGTATGACAACTTAAAAATCGTTCGTTATCTTGTAGAACACGGCGCGAACGTCAATCCGTATTTTGACCAGACGTGGGTTCCCTATTGGTATGAACTATGGAAAGAGGGAACTGTCGATCCGGAAATTGTAAGATATCTCAGATGCCGCGACTATATTTTTAACGGCGGGATTGCGATTCTGCTTTTGATAATTGTCGTAATACTGGCGATTGCGCTGCGGATGGGATACAGACGAAAAACGAATGAAATAAACTAAAGGCTATTGTCGGGCGTTAGGTTCGCCTTGCGGCGAATGTCCTCACGCCAAGTTATTTTAAAACTTTGCGGACTTTGCGAACTTTGCGTGAGCCTTTTCTATTTGCTTCGCTCATACCCACGTGTTTACACCCGTGGCTCGCCTACAGCCTAATCTATAGCGACAAGAGATAGTTTATCAAGTCGGCTTTTTCCTGGTCGGTAAGCCGGTTGAGCCGTTCTCCTTTCAAGTCGCCGTGAAGCCCCTTGAAAAGCAGGTCTTCCAGCGTCGTGTAACGTCCGTCGTGGAGGTACGGACCGGTTCTGTGAATTTCAACCAAAGACGGCGTGTCGAACTCGGACTCGCCGAAATCGTTATGGGCTTCTGTCCCAACGTCGTGCATTTTCAAATCCGTCAAGTACGGTCCGCTGTGACAGGACGCGCAGCCGGTCTTGGGGCTGTGGAATAGACGCTTGCCGCGTTTTGCTGATTCTGACAATGTCCCATCTGGCTGGATTGCAGGACCGGGAACGGGAACGAGAGCCTTGAGGTACTCGTCGACGTCGTTGTAGTCAGACTGCTGGCGGGGCATAAAGTGAATGTGAACGAACCCGGCGGCGACGGCGGCTTCTGCGTTGGCGCGAACGCCCAGAGCCATGCACGGCGGCGTCTTGTGCGCCAAAACCATGGACTTGGTACTTTTGTGATTCCCTGTTCCGTCGTTAAGCAAGTCCCAGTTCATGCCGTCAACGCGAGCGTCCGGGTGACACGTCGCGCAGGAATGCCACGATTCCGAAGACGCCTCGCCGTCGTGAAAGAGAATTTCGCCTCGTCGTACGGCATTAAGGACAGGCGCAGAGCCGAGCGGGACGATGCGCGGCTGAAAGCTTGTGAATTGTTTGGCGGGAAATTTGTAATCGTTCTCGTCAACAGGGTTATTAACGCGGTCAAAGACGGCAAGATTGTCGGAAAAATACCCGGCGGCGACGGTGTATTTGTCGTTCATCGCCAGAGCGCGCGGCCCGACGAGTTCTGGAACGCGAATTCTTTTTGCTGAGTTGAAAAACGATCCGACGTCGTAATAAATCGGCAGAAGAAGCGACATGTTGCGCGTGTCGCGGTTGACCTGTTTGAACAGCGCTTCGACGGAAAAGAACTGAATCTCCCGTCCTCCAGCGACGGTAATCGCCAGCAGTTTTCCGTCGGGAGAGAACTGGACAGACCACGGATTGGGCGCGCCTAAATAGGAGTCGTCAATGAGGTAAGTCGCAGCAGCCCCGCCGGTTGTTACATTGTAAATCGTCAAGCCGTTTTGACTTGTCCAGCCGCCTGCCAGCTGAGTGGTAATCGTTCTGTGTGACGACAGATTATGAACCGCCAGCAGCCATTGACCGTCTTGGGAAATCGCCATGCCGCGAATGACGTTGGAGCCGTCGACGAGTGGAATCTCCTTAACGCACTTGTCCTCAAGGGAAATCTGGGATATGCTGGTTGCAACGTAGACGCTGTTTGCCGGCCCGGCGGTTAAGGCGTTGCCGACGTAAAGCGTCTTTTCGTCTGGCGAGAGAACCATCGTGGTCGGCTCACGAACAACGGGTATTGTCTTTTCCTCAACATTCCCGGAATCGAGGTCAATTATCAATACGTCGTTGTGGAATCGACGACCTACGTAAAGCTTTTGTGACGTCTTTGCCAGCGCCCAGGGGGAATGAATCCCGCCCCACGTTCGGACGATCTGCTTGGAATTCAGGTCAATCTCGTAAACAGCTCCGCTGACCCAGCCAGCGGAAACATATGCCCTGGACGGGTTCTTTGAATCGACGAGCATAAAATGCGGCTCGTCCGGCAATGTAACAGAATCGAGAACTTTCTTTTCCGCAAGAGAAAACCAGTCCAGTCGTCGCGCGTCTTGCTGCATAATCAAGAGCGTGTCGTCGTCGAGGAAACTCATCGACATCGGACCGAGCCAAGACGGCTTTGGTTCGTTATTAACATCGTCCGCAACGGCGACACACGAAAACGCAGCCGTCAACAGGACAGCAAAGAAGCAAACAAGAGATTTTTTCATAGTGGTAAGTTGTTAGTGGTAAGTGGTTAGTAATTAGTTTTTAGAGGTTAGTGGTTAGTGGTTAGTACGCAAGCGCTCATCTAACTTACCACTAGCTACTTACCACTTATTACTTACTACTTACCACTTTCTACTTACTACTTACCACTAATAATTAAAATCTGATATTCCTGAAACGCTCTAACTAACTAGTTCAAGTCCATCGGGTCGATTCCGACGTCGTCAGCGCGGTTGCACAGACACCCAAAGACTTTCGGATTGATGGCGTATTTAATTTGCTTGACAGAGGCGTCAACCATAACAACTTGCATGAAAGAAGCGTGCGGCGCGCCGAAATTGATAACGCTGCCTGAAAGCCCTTCGCCGCGGGTGTCCGGTCTGGGCATTCGTTCTCTGTTAGCGGATTCGTCACAAGTAGGGCTCTTTGTTTCCCAGCCGGTGTACAGTTCCGGTTTTCCGTTCTGACCGTTAAAATACGGCGCGAACCGAATGTTTTCAACGCTCCAACCGACCAGCCAGACAGATTTGTCGCCCGGGTTGTCGCCGGATTCATAATGTTCTGGCGGGAGGTATTTTTCACCGGCAAGAATCGTATAAGAACTGCCATCGCGAATCTCTTTGTCGGAAACGCTTTTCATTGGTCGAACGACGCCGGAAAGCTGTTCGTTGGAATCAATTGTTGCCGATTCCGCGCCCTGGAAGATGTTTTTAGAGTTTCCTCCGTTGGCGGCATAGTCGGTTTTTCCGTACAATCCATCTTGCAGATTTTTGGTCATATCTGCCGGCTTAGTTCCTGTCATCGGATACCCCTGCGCCATTCGGCGAGAGGGGCAATAAAACAACGGGATCGGCGTTGCAGCAACTCGTTCACGAGCGGCATCGCTGTCTCTTGTCATTTGATACAGGGAATTCTGCTCAATATACGGCAGAAGATTGAAAATCCAGCCGCCAACCTGTTTTTCAGTTGAACCTTTTCCTCCGTCGTCGTCCAGCTTGGCATCGCCAATGTAGTTGTACTTTCCGCCGCAAGGCAACGCGCCTTTTGTGGTGATGTGGTTTTGACAGGCTTTGCCAATCTGGTTGAGATTGTTTTGGCACTGAAGCTGACGGCCGTTTTCCCGCGCAGCATTGATTGCAGGAAGCAGCAGCGCCACCAAAATTCCGATAATAGTCATAACAACCAAAAGTTCAACCAGGGTAAAGGCGAAACGGAATTGGAATGAGTTGCGATGATTCATGATAGGTAACGAGTTAGTTAGGAGTTAATCATAAGTTGCGAGTTGCGAGTTGCGAGTTGCGAGAGATTTATGAGCGGCGCTTTGCGTTTCTCGCTACTCGCCACTCGTTACTCGCTACTCTTTTTCTTTAAGTTCCTTGAAATGTAACAAATTATTATACAAAACTTGTGATATGGGATCCAATTCAACAGCCTGAGTTTGAAATTCGACGGCTTTGTCCAAATCGCCATTAGCGGCGTAACAGTGAGCCAACGTATCAATACAGGCGGAAGAAGTTGGATTGATCTCAACAGCTTCTTTGGAATATTTCAGAGCGTTATCCAAATGGCGATTTGTTTTAACTGACAACCACGCGTATTTATTAAGCTGTGTATACGAATCCGTACCGCTGTTGATAATCTCTTCGTTCAGTTCTGAAAGCAGCTTCTCGATGCTTTCCTCAACCTGTTTCCGAACATCGTCTGTAATAGCGGCAATTTTGTTTTCCTCGGCAGGAAGTTGACAAAGCTCCCATTGCATAATCAGAGAGTCTAATTCTTCTTTATTCGCTTTTAAGGATTCCAGGAGGAATTCCCATTGCTTATCCGGCTTGTTTTCCTGCTTTGCCTGACAGGCGCGGAAATACCCAAGGCGTCCTTTGTCGTCTGTAGACAGAATCCGAATCTGTTCATTATTTGATGAGTTGCTGTCTTTAATTGTGGATTCCAAAAAGGTTACAGCCGCTTTATTCAGACCGTATTCATGAAGCGTTTCCGCAATCGATCTGTGCAACAAGACTGTAACGTTTCTTACATTGGAAAATTCCCAGTTCAGCCAGGCGTCCGCGTCATTTGACATTCCTCGATGGGACAGATAAATCGGACCAAGCAACGGGATAACCGAAGCCGTTGACAAGCTTTGCGCTCCTGCCAAATTGGAATTTGACAGCGCAACGAGAACCTGACCGCGAATATAAAACTGCTTTTGCACAACGCCATTGACAATAACAGTGGGCGATGACAATCCAAACTTGGGAGCGGGAAATTCAATTCGCTTTTTGTCTGGAAGCTCGTCGATTGGTATAAGCGATTCCGCTTCCCGGCGGGCAAATTCAGCCAAAATCGTTCCGACATATTCTGGAATCAGTTCAGCAGCTTTTGAAGGGATGCGATTCAAATCGACAGCGCTCTGAAGCTGATTGTCAAACCAGATAGTCGCTTCCGCTCTGAGTTTTTTGTAGTTGACAAGATAATACAGATTATTAATCGCCGGACTCTTGGAACCTTTCCAGGCGTCGTTGACAAACCTGGCTATTTGATCGTATTGAGGGCTGTCAGTTTCCGGACGCCAGTACCAAAGCGCCATGGCGGCAAAAAGCGCTGTTCCGTTGTTTTGCTCTTTCTGTAAAATTCTATCCAGCGCCTTTATCTGAATTTCTATCGGCAATCGGCGCATTTCCTCCATAACAAACATTCTGGAAAGACAGCTTGCGCGGCGATACTGCTGAATAAACTTCGCCAGTTCAGGTTCGTCTCCCGGCTCGTCCCAAACAACGGGAATGGACTGAAGAATAAACTGCAAACGTTGATAAACTTCCGGATCTTGCGTTGACGTTAACGCCTTTTCCAGATCCGCCTTGACTGCGTTTCCAAAACCCGACAGGATTTCCTGAGCGTTGTTGCGAACCATGCAATCGTCGTCTCCAAGCTGAGCAATGAGCTGGGAAACAGTATTTGCATCTGGAACAGTATCCGCAAACAGACAACTGGAAAAGGTCAGCGCAGTCAGGAAAGTTATCGTCAGAACGAAGATTGTTGGTTTGAATGTCATGGCATTTGCAGGGATTGGGGAATAGGGAATGGGGAATAGTAGTTCGCCTTCGGCGAATTAAATACTACTCCCTATTCCCTACTCCCTACTGCCTTCTCTTACTCCTTCATGCTCCATGCGGGGAAATCTTTCTTTTGCAGTTTGATTTCAATGAATTTTTTCAGATGTCGTTCAACAACGCTGTCTTCTGCAGTGATAAGTTTGAGCCCCTGAAGGCGGGTTTTGACTTTGACTTCGTAAAACAGTCTGTCAACAACTTCGTTTTTCTCGTCGCCCGGACGCTGCTGTTTGAACATTTTTGCGATTGCTTCGCCTTCTTTGGCAACGCGAAGGTCTTCTGCGCCGTACCACATGTAGACGCACAGACTGTTGAGAGTTTTAGGCAGCGGAGAAGGCATCGACGCCAACCCGGATTTCAGACGGGGAGAAACCAGAGCCAAGGCGCGAACGTCAGCGCCCTGCCCTTGAGAAGCCCAGGAGCAATCCAAATTGGCATAGGCGGTCGCCAGTGCGCTGCCGGACCCGCCAACGCCAACCAGACACAGTTTTTTCACATTAAGTTTACCATCGTTGTTTTGTCTGTTGAGAAACCGCTTAAACGTTTCGATGTCAATTTCGACCATTCGTCTGAGGTTGTCCTTGTTGGGAGCCACTTTTCCGAGCGGTTTTTCTACAACGTCGTTTTTCCCGGGAAGTTTTTTAATGAGTTTATTGCTGTCGCCCTGACCGCGAACGTCCAATGTTACAACGGCGCAACCCTGTTCCTGAAGAGCAACTGCCAGGGAATGAAGCGTCTTGCGATCTTCATCGAGATCCTGAATAATCATGACAGGAACGGCTTCCTTCCCAACGGTAGAGGGATAGTACGTGCCAACAAGCTGGATTCCATCGCGGGTAATAAAATCTTCACCCTTGAGCGTTACAGGAGACAAGACGCTTTGCGCAAAAACGGACTCTATACCAACGACGAGGGTAAAGACCGCCGTCAACAATAATAAAATGCGATTTTTCATGGTGAGGTACAAATTCTGAGTTGATGGTTGGCTTTTAGTTTAAATATCCGCATTCTGAGAAAAGCATTTCCTGATTGGGAATTCAAATCTCAGAACTATTATATTATAAATTATCTCTAAATAGATGTCAAGTATTTAGAACAAATATTTCGGAAAATTTTTGGTTACAAATAAGACCCTAATTAAGCAGATTTCTGGTCGTTTGTATCAGAATTTCTAAAGAATTCCCCGGAAACAGACGTTCCCGGGGAGTTGTCAAAAAGTATTAAAATTACTCTTCTTCCGCATCCAGCTGTTTCTGGACGTCTTCCGGAATGACGAAGTTGGCGAAGACGTTCTGAACGTCGTCGTGTTCGTCCAAACGATCAAACAGCTTGAGCGCCTTGCGGGCGTCGTCCAGCCCCAGTTCAACCGTGTTTGACGGAATTCGAACCATCTGCGACTTCGTCGGGTGCAAGCCCTTGTCGGTAAACGCCTGCATCATGGCGCTGAAATCGTCCGTTGAGCAAAGAATGTTGTAGTATTTGACGAGATTGTCGTTGTCGTCGTAATCTTCTTCGATGGCGCAGTCTTCGCCGCCCAGGTCGAGAACGAGTTCCGTCATGGCGTCTTCGTCCGGCATCTGCTCAACCGGAATGTGGAACTGACCTTTGCGGTCAAACATGAACGCAACGCAGCCGGGGTTGCCCATCTTGCCGCCGCAGACTTCGAAAATCTTGCGGATTTCCGGAGCGGTTCGGTTGCGGTTGTCTGTAAGGACTTCAGCGATAACGGCGCTTCCGCCAGCTCCGTAGCCCTCGTACATCAGTTCGTCAAGGTTGCCGCCTTCCAGTTCGCCGGTTCCCTTTTTGATGGCGCGCTGAATGTTTTCCTTCGGCATACTGACCGCCTTGGCTTCGTCAATGGCGTAACGAAGTTTAAGGTTGGTGTCAATGTCCCCGCCGCCGGCTTTGGCAGCGACGATAATCGCCTTGGAAAGTTTGCTCCACAGACGTCCGCGTTTGTTATCGACCAGCGCTTTCTTGTGTTTAATTCCAGCCCAATGTGAATGTCCTGACATGTTATTTACCTCTTTCTGATATTTGTGGTTAAAGTGATTTGTTATAAACGTTCTTCCAATACATCATTTTGAATCCGGCGTTTCTACTGATGGGGGGTGAACGCTGTTGAGTTTCTTTTCAAGGGTTGCCCGCAGATGCGGATGCGATTTTTCCACTTCGTCGTCGATCAGTTCCAACGCCTTTTCCCATGCGGACTTCGCGTTGTCCTGATCGTTTTTCGCCGCATAGACGTCGCCCAAATGATCGTAAACGAGCGGGTCTTGAAACTCTTTTAAGCTGCGCTGAATCAAATCAACGGCTTCGTCGTATTTTTGCATTCGATATTCTATCCAGCCCAGCGTATCCAGATAGGCGGCGTTTTTAGGCTCTTCTTCTATGGTGCGGCGCGACATCTTTTCAGCGCGGTGCAGATTGATATTTTGCTCCGCCTGCATGTACGCCAGAGAGTTCATGGCAATAAGAGAACCGGGGTATTCGTCCAGAACCTGTTCCAATAATTCCACGCATTTCTCTTGATAATCCCGCTTTTTGGATTCGTCCAGATTGGGATCGGCGCAGCGAAGGTCGTAAATGCCGGAAAGCGAATGACGAGCTTCCGAAACGTTTTCCTGAACCAGTTCGTCTTCGTAATTGTCAACGTTGTCAGCAATGATCTTTTCGTAAAGAGCCTCAGACTCGTCAATCCTGTCAGCCAAATACAACAGCCACGCTTTTCGGACGAGGAACTCGATGTCGTCCGGCGCGCTCTCGAGACAGGAGTCGATCTTCTCAATCGCTTCATCGTACTGTTTGTTGAGAATCAGCGCGCCTGAGAGATAGTAATTGCAGCCGTTGACGCCTTTTTTTGTTGGGAACCATTTTTTAACGTCGTTAAACGCCTTGACGGCGGCTGCGTATTGGTAATCTCGCATGAGACACAGACCCCACGTCATGCCAATGTTTTGACCATTAAGCGAGCTGGGAGGAAGAACCAGGTCTTCGGAATCGTCTCCGCCGCCCGATATTAGTTGTGACGCTTTTGACAGAGCCGATTCAATGGCGTTTTTACGCTTGGGCGTCATCTGAGGAACAACGCCTTTCGACATCGCATATTCAACAAACGGGCGAATCTCCGTAATTTGAACGCTTTCCGGCTTGGCGTCGGAAGATTCGTCGTCTGGCGATGTTGCCTTATTGGGAGCGGAAAAACGCTGATAAGCCACCATAAGCGCCATGCTGACAGCGCCGGCATGGAATACAGACCAGCCCTTTTCGATATGATATCCGTTATCGGCGGCGTCTGCGAGAATTTTATTTTGAGCGTCTGTCGCCGCAGCAGCAAACGCCTGACGGTTTTTATCGTCTTCGAGGAATTTTGACGTCGTTCCCGAAATTGAACTTATACTGCCGTTAACCTTGAACAGACGAGCAATCGTATCGAAGGCGTCTGAAAAACGCCCTGTTTCCAGCTGATACTGAATCGTCTTGTTGAGCATATCGTTATTGGGCTTGACGTTATAGTAACGCTTGAGCAGTTTAATCGCCTCGTCTTTTTTGTCCTTTTTAGCCAACGAGTCGCAATAATACTCCCAAACGTCGTTGTCAAAACTGGTAAGAAGCTTCTTTGACTGTGAAGGCGACGCCAATTTCTTTTGAATCGTCTGAACTTTCTGATTGATTTTATCGACAAGCGTTTCAAGCGTCTGGTCAACGAATTCCGGCTGATTCATTTTCTCAGCAAGCTCTTCCAGAAGAAACATCGGCTCTTGTCCTTCGCCGGACAAATCTCCCTTTAACGCTTCAACGAGATATTTTTTCGCCGCGTCAAAATCTTTTTTTGCCAACGCAATTCGAGCTTTATGGTACGCCAAAACAGGCGCGTTTCTGTTGAGCTTGTCCGCCATTTCGAAGAACAGTTCCGCTCTTTCAAAACGGTTGTCCATCAAAAAAGCGTCCGCCGCCAATCGGAGCGTATCCGCCTTTTCAATTTGCAAAGCGTCAATCAGACGGGGAGGAAGCCCAAACTCTTTCGGGTCTTTGGCGGCGCGATAGACGAACTCAAAGCAATCCGACGCCTGAGCGTAATCCTCCGCCAAATAGGCGCAGCGGGCGGTTTCGTAATTGAGAACAACCGCTTGAGGATCAAATCGCGAGCCAAGTTTTTCCAGCATCGACTTGTAGAGTTTATACGCCTCTTCAACTTCTTCAATGCGAACGAGCCCGGAAGCCAGCTGACGTAACAGCATCGGGTCGATTCCTCCGACGGGCTGCTGCTGATAATACATTTCGTCTACGTATCGAGCCGCTAAATCGTACTGTTCTCGAAGACACGCCATTTCAACAATTCGAATTGACGTTGTCGTATTCGGGTCAAGACGCGCCGCGCGCTGATAATTTTTTAATGCCTGAGCTTCCAGCAAACGTTTTTGATAGGACGAGTATTTGATTCGTTGAGATTTTTTCGATTCGTTTGGGAAATCGTCTCCGTAAAACTTTTTATGAACTTCGCTTCGCCGTTCCAGATCTCGGGCGGCAGAAAAGAGAATTCGCGCTTGCGCCTTGTCCTGTTCCTGAGGGGTAAGAGTGCGTACGCGAGACATCGGTTTTACGGGGTCGTCCCATGGGAAAACGCCGGGCAAGACTAGCGGTTCGGCGTTGTTGGACAGAGCAGGAGCGGTTTCCTGATTTGAATCCTGAGAGAAAAGAGCGCATGACGACGTTATCCAAAGGAATAATACTATTCCTGGAAACAGACGCGCTATGCGAACCAACTTTATATACAGTAAATGGAATTTCATTTATTTATCGTAAAACGCTCGAAAGGTTGAAATCAGCAACAACGCGTTTGCCGATTTCAACCTCAAGCAAAGTTTGAACTATTTAGACTTTTTTGTTGTTTTGGCAGCCGGAGCCTTGGACGCTTTGGACGTTTCCGCCTTTTTAGCTGCGGGTTTCTTTGCCGGAGCGGGACTGGATTTCGCGGACTTGGCTTCGGTCTTGGGTTTCGCGCTCTTGGCAGGGGCGGACTTGGCAGAAACCGTTTTCTTCACTGTTGTTTTGGCTGGAGCGGACTTCTTTTCAGGAGTCGTCTTCTTTACAGCGGCAGGCTTCTTTTCAGCAGCCGGTTTTTTCGCAGCGACAGGTTTCTTCTCTGCGGTTGTCTTTTTAACAGCGGCGGACTTCTTCTCGACAGCGGGCTTTTTCTCAGCGGTTGTCTTTTTAGCCACTGGCTTCTTTTCAGCGACCGGTTTCTTTTCAGCGGGCTTCTTCTCGACAGCATGCTTCTTCTCAGCAGTTGTCTTTTTAGCCGCAGCAGGTTTCTTTTCCGCAACCGGTTTCTTCTCGGCAACTGTTTTTTTCTCTGCTGCCGGCTTCTTCTCGGGAGCGGCGGGCTTCGGAGCTTCCGGTTTTTCTGCAGGTTTAGCTTCGGGCTTAGCCGAGACTTCCGGTTCAGATTTAGATTCTACAGCCGGCGCCGCCGGAGTCAATTCAGGAAGAGTTGGTTGAACTTCTTCATCGCTCTTGCGGCGCTTGGGAATGTTATCCTTGCATTTTGGGTCGATAGCGACGAGAATCTCCATGACTTTGCGTCCGTAGGGGTTCTTAACGTACAACGCCGCCAACTGATGAAGCAGCGAGAAGAATTCGTTGGCCTTTTTCTTTTCAATGACGCGTTCGAGCCACGAAACGGAATTCTTTTCCCGGTCTTTTTTGTCAATCAGACCGAGAATGTCCAGGACTTCAAATTCTCCGGAGGAAACGGGAATGGCGTGCCGTCCCATGACGGTCATCATTACGTAAGCGGAATTGAACGGCGTTACGTTTTCCATTTTGGCAACGTACTCATTGAACGCCTTAACGCTCATCTTTTTGATTTCGTCAATATCAAAAGCGTATTTCTGATCAAAAATGTAATGCAGAATCCGCTTCAGACGAAGCCCAGTTTGAGCCGGTTCTGGCAGATTTTTCATCGTTTCCGCCAGCTCGCGAGAACTGGAAACGCGAACTTCATTCCAGTCAAAATAGTTGTGCGTCAAAGCGTTATAGACGTCGTCCGCCGCGGAAAACGAGGCGTTTTCCAGGCAAATCGAGTAGATAAGCTGTTCAATCGGCGTACGTTCCGCTTCCAGACGCTCTACTTTGAAGTTCTTTTTTAATACGGTAACCATCCGTTTTAACACGGCGGCGCGTTCAGCGTTAGTCATATAGTTTCGCTCCTGAGTCCAACCCTGAAAGGGTATAATAATACATTTTGAATATATATTGTACCGCAATTAAGAATAAAGTCAAGGCGTAGCGGCTCTCATTCGCCATATTTTTGTTCTTTAAAAATTTTTGCGAACCAAATTGCCTGTTGGGGGGTATAATATAATTATGACGAGTTTGACTGATTGTCAGTCGTTAAAGAATCAACGGTTAATTTACAAGTTTATATTATGAGTTTCGACATTCAATCGATTAACATTCAGGTTTCTCAGCAGGCTGAGAAATTAACCCTGCTGCGGCAGGAAATCGGCAAAGTTCTTATTGGTCAAAAGACAATGGTTGACCGCCTTTTAATCGGGCTGCTGACCGGAGGGCACATCCTTCTGGAAGGCGTTCCCGGGTTGGCGAAAACGACGGCAATCAAAGCGCTGGCGCAGGCTCTGGACTCTAAATTCCAGAGAATTCAGTTTACCCCTGACCTTCTTCCCGCCGACCTGTTGGGAACGATGATCTACGTTCCCGGAACCGGCGATTTCCAAACCCGAAAGGGTCCGATTTTCTCTAACTTTATTTTAGCGGATGAAATCAACCGCGCGCCGTCTAAAGTCCAGTCCGCTCTGCTGGAAGCGATGCAGGAAAAGCAGGTAACCATCGGCGATTCCACCTATAAGCTGGACGATCTGTTTTTGGTCATGGCAACGCAAAACCCGATTGAGCAGGAAGGCACGTATCCGCTGCCGGAAGCCCAGCTTGACCGATTCATGCTCAAGGTGAAAATCACGTATCCC
This sequence comes from Thermoguttaceae bacterium, assembly GCA_017557195.1. Taxonomy (GTDB): domain Bacteria; phylum Planctomycetota; class Planctomycetia; order Pirellulales; family Thermoguttaceae; genus RUG11551. The sequence continues at coordinate 12,500 of JAFZAL010000171.1, forward strand.
AAGCCGGACGAAGAAATGCAGGTTCTCAATCAGGCGTTGGGCGCGGTCGCCCCGAAGACGTCTCCGGTACTGTCCGAGGCGGATATTCTTTCCATGAAACAGACGGTTGAACAGCTCTATATCGACGACCAGATCAAACGATACATTCTCTCGATTGTTCAGGCGACGCGAAATCCAGAAGACTACGACCTGAAAAAACTCAAGCCGCTTATCGAATACGGCGGATCTCCGCGTGCGACAATTTACCTGGCTATTGCCGCCAGAGCGGAAGCGTTTCTTAACGGCCGCGGCTTTGTAACGCCGCAAGACGTTAAAGACATCGCTTACGACGTTCTGCGACATCGTATAATTCCAACGTACGAAGCAGAAGCGGAAGGCTTGACGTCGGAGAATATCATTGACGCAGTTCTTCAAGCTGTACCGGTTCCGTAATATTAGGGAATAGGGAGTAGGGAATAGGGAGTAGGGAGTTGGCATATTTCTCGCAACTCGCTACTCGCAACTCGCAACTATGAACGATAATAATAATACAAATCCGTCCGCATTGTCCTCAATAGGCATAACCGCAGAGAAAGTCCGTCGATTGCAGATCGTTGCCAATCGACGGGTTGACGATCTGTTGGCGGGACAGTACAAAAGCGTGTTTCGCGGCCGCGGCATGGAGTTTGACGAAGTGCGTCAGTATCAGCCCGGCGACGACATTCGCGATATAGACTGGAATGTAACAGCGCGGTCTGGCGAGCCGTTTATTAAACGGTATTGCGAAGAACGCGAGCTGACGATTATGTTCCTCGTTGACGTTTCCGCGTCCGGGATTTTCGGGTCGGCGAACAAATCGAAGCTGGACGCCATGACGGAAATTGCAGCGGTGCTGATGTTTTCCGCGTTGAAAAACAACGACAAAATCGGCATGATTACCTTTGCCGACGACGTTATCGAGTACATCCCGCCCAGAAAGGGGAAGTCGTATATTCTGTCGATGATTCAGAAGCTGGTAACGATTGAGCCGGTTCGGCGTCAAACGAACCTGTCTGCCGCGCTGGAGTTCATGACCAAGGTTTTGAAACGGCGCGCTGTCGCGTTTCTCATTTCCGATCTCGACGGCGATCTGTCCCAGCGGGCGCTCATGGGCGCTAACCGACGTCACGATTTGGTGGCGCTGCGAGTAAACGATCCCCGCGAGTACGAAATTCCCGACGTTGGGTTTATAACTCTGGAAGACGCCGAGACGGGAGAGCTGATTGAACTCGACGCCCGCTCGCCCAAGGTTCGCGCTCTGTTCGCTCAAAACGCGAAACAGCGTGACGAACAAATCAACGACCGCCTTCGCCGCTCGAAAGTCGATCAATTAAAACTCGATACGCAGTCCGACTCCGTTGACGAACTGCGAAAATTTTTCGATATGAGGGAACGGAGGATAAGGCATTAGGCAAGAGGCAGTAGGCAGTAGTTATAGAGAAGCCGCTAGCTATTAGCTGCTAGCTGTTAGCTTGTGCGCTAGCGCTTCTTAGCGTTAACAACAAAAGCAGGAAACTAAAAATACAAAGCTAGGGGCTAGTAGCTAGAAGCTAAAAGCTGTCTCGCAACTCGCATTCCCTTGAGATTATTATGAAAACCAATTACATACTGTCGTTATGTCTTATACTGGCTCTGCTGGCGTTTGAGTCAGCAGGCTGGGCGCAAGACGCTTCCAAAGCCGAAAAGGACGCGGCTCCGACTGCGGTTTCGGTAGAGTCGTCGGCGTCGCCGCTGGAAAATGTAACGCTGGCTACGGATGTTAAATGGACGATTAAAGTCAACGTCCCGGAAGGGTATGCTCTGCCGTCGGCGCAGATTCCGAAAAAATGGGGCGTCTGGACGATAGCCGCATCGGAAACGCTTCAGACCAGCCCAACAACGCACGAGATTCGCCTGACGCTGCGTCCGACGAAATTGGGCGATCAGGTCGTGCCTGCGTTTCCCGTCTATTATCAGGACAAGTCCGGCAAACCCGGCTGCGTGGAAGTCAAACCGTTTAACGTCAAGGTTGTTTCCAAGGTTGCTAAAAGCGAGGACAATCTCAAGGGAATGGGTTCTGAAAATTCTCTCCTTGACGTCAAAAAGAATCTTTTGCCGTATATAATCGCCTCTTTGGCGGCGTTAATTGTGATTGTCATGATCTGGTCGGCGTTTTTCAAACGAAAGAAATCGTCCAAAGCGGAAAAGCCGAAATCTCCGTACGAACTGGCGATGGAACGCATGAAAGCCCTGCTGGAATCCGGGCTGGCTCATCGCGACGTGAAAATGTTTTATGTGGAACTGACAGGCATCGTCCGAGAGTTTATCGAACGCACGACGCTGATTAACGCTCCAGAACTGACGACGGAAGAATTCCTTTACAAGATCAGTCAGGGGAACGTCTTTTCCGACGTCGAACGCATTCGGCTAAAGCATTTTTTGGAGTCGGCGGACATGGTCAAGTTTGCTCAACACGATCCTGGAGAAGCGGGAATCAATACGGCAATCCATAACGCTGAGGCGTTTATATGTATAGAGATGGAAGAAGAAGGCAGTAGGCAAGAGGCAGTAGGCAGTAGTTAGAAGGCAAGAGGCAGTAGGCAGTAGTTTAGATTTTTTTGCTTCCTATTTGCTAGCGCCTATTCCCTACTCCCTACTCCCTATTCCCTACTCCCTACTCCCTACTCCCTATTCCCCATATCCCCTACTGCCTATTGCCTACTGCCTACTGCCTAATTACCATGAATTTTGAATTTCATTCGCCGCTGTGGCTTTTACTGCTTATTCCGTGGACTATCGCGGTGTTGTCGTTTGCGTTCCCGTTTGGGAAACGACAGCAAAGCAGATCGGCGATTTTGTTTCCTGACGTCAGCTCTCTGCGCGATTTGCCGGTAACGTTTGCCTTGAGAATCAAGCGTCTTTTGCCGCTGGTTCTGTTTTTGGCGGGCGTATGCGCGATTGTCGCCTTGGCGCGGCCGCGTCAGGGAGAAGAAGAATTTCGCGTTCAGACGGAAGGCATCGCTATTGAAATGGTCGTCGACAGAAGCGGGTCGATGCGCGCTCTGGACTTCAAAATCAACGGTCGTCAGGTCAATCGTCTGGATGCGATTAAAGACGTTTTCAAACGGTTCGTCATCGGAGATGGCGTTCTGGAAGGGCGTCCCAACGACAACATCGGTTTGATTTCTTTCGGCGGCTATGCGGAAGACCGCTGTCCGCTGACGCTGGATCACGACGCGTTAATCAGCGTTTTGAACGAAGTCAACATCTCCGATCCGATTTACGACGACCGGGGGCGATTGCTCAACGAACATCTGGTTCAGGAAGAAAACAGCACAGCTATCGGCGACGCGCTGGCGGAAGGCGTGGAACGTCTGCGGAACGCGGAAGAGAAATCCAAGATCATGATTTTCCTTTCCGACGGCGAACAGACGGCTGGCGAGCTGACCCCGGAACAGGGAACCGCTCTGGCGAAAAAGTATGGTATAAAGGTTTATACTATCGGAATCGGCTCTAATGGGATGACGGACGTTCCTGTAATGCTTTCCAACGGCCGGGTTATCATGCAAAAGGGAATTATGCGTCTGGACGAACAGACGCTTAAAAATATCGCCAAAGAGACTGGCGGCGTTTATTTCAACGCGAAGTCGACCAAGGCTCTGGAACAGGTTTATCAGGCGATTGACAAACTTGAGAAGTCCAAAATCGAAGGGCAGATGTACACGCATTACAAGGAATGGTATCCCGTTCCTCTGTGGGCAAGCCTGATTTTGATTTTGGCGTATGTGTTACTAACAACCACGCGATTCAGATCGCTTCCGTAAGGAGTATAATCGGAAAAAATGAACTGGGAGAATCCGGGAATTCTGTCGTTAATTTGGCTTGAGCCGATCATTGTCGCTCTGGCGTATTATTCCTATCGCAGCCGCAAAAAGGCGTTGGACAGGTTTATCGATCAGGACGCTCAAAAGCGTCTGGCGCCCAAACTGTCCGGCGGTCGCGCGGCGTTCAAAACGCTGTGTCTGCTTTTGGCGATAACGTTTTTTATCGTCGCTCTGGCGCGTCCGCGCTTCGGCGTCTATTATGAACAGGTTCAGCGGCGCGGCGCCGACATGTTTATTCTTCTGGACGTCTCAAAGTCAATGGACGCTCAGGACGTCATGCCCAGCCGATTGGAAAAGGCGAAGGCGGACTGTCTCGACTTGCTCAAGGAACTCAAGGGAGAACGCGTCGGTTTGATTATCTTTGCGGGAAAGCCGCTTTTGAAAGTCCCGCTGACGACGGATCAGGGCTTCTTCAAACGAACGCTCAAAGATATCGATACTCAGTCCGCTCCGCGAGGCGGCACGCTCATGGGCGACGCGATTCGCCTGGCGATGGAGTCCATGCCGGAACGCACCGACCGGGATCAGGCGATGCTGCTCATTACCGACGGGGAAGACCACGAGTCGCTGCCGGTTGAGGCGGCGACTGCCGCGGCGGCAAAGAAGATGCGCGTCTTTACGATGTCGATTGGCGACGCCAAAGAGGGAGCCAGAATTCCCGTTATCGAAGGACGCAACAAGTCGTACCTAAAAGACAAAAACGGTCAGGAAGTGTTCAGCAAGGCAGACGAAGGGCTTTTGCAGCAAATCGCGCTGGCGGGGTCTGGCGTGTACATTCCAGCTGGCACAAAGAGCTACGATTTAGGACAGGTTTACAAAGACACGCTCAGCAAACTCAAGCACGGTACAGACGGCGTCGAGGAACGAATCCGCTATCGGGAACAGTACCAGTGGTTTTTAGCGGCGGGAATGTTCTTCTTAATCGTGTATGTTTTGATAAACGAGAAACGCGTTACAAGAAACGAAAAACAAGAGACGAATAACGAGAGGCGGGAAGTGAGAAACGAAAAACAACAGTCAGCGCTGAGCGCTCCATTGACGTTAATTCTGCTGTTCGTTTTGCTTGCTTCGCCCCAGACGTTACAGGCGGAAACGGTTCCGACGATGGCGTCCGCTCAAAGCGATTACCAAGCGGGTCATTTTACTCAGGCGGCGGAGAAGTATCAGAAGATTATAGACTCGATTGCGTCACAGAAAAATCCGAACGCTCAAAAGAAGGACTTGACAATCTGCCAGTACAATCTGGCGCGAAGTCTGGACAAAGCCGGGCAGTTCGAGAAGGCGAAAGAAGCGTACCTGGCTGTTGCCGGGTCGGCAGACGACGCGATGGCTCTCCGGGCGAAATACGACCTGGGGTGTCTGTACGCTCAAATTGCCAATCAGGAATCCGGGTCTGATCCCAAAGCCGTAGAAGATTCCGTCCGAAAAAAGATTCGCTCTAACGTCAATCGCGCGGCAGAACAGTTTCGAGCCGTTTTGGAAGCTCAGCCGGACTATCCCGACGCGAAAGAGAAGCTGGAACGAGTTTTGACCGTCAGCCGCGAATGGGAAGACGCCTGGAAAGACGCCGATTTGAGAAAGGATGCGGAAAAGAAAACCGCGCTGGAATACGCCGTCGACATGGAGGAGGAACTTCTCAAGGCGAAGGCGAAAAGCTCTCGACTCGGTTTGAAAGACGATTCCCTTGTAACGCGACAGGAATACTTCCAGACTGCTGAGCAGTTGTCGGATTCGATTAAAAAAGCAGAACTTCTTCAGGACAAAACTTTCAAGGCGTTGTCAGGTCAAGAAGCCGCCGCAGCCCAGGCGCAGCCGGGACAGCCCGCGCCGCAAGCTCCCGTTTTGACCCCGGAACAGCAGGCGCAGCTGGAACAGGTTAAACCGGTGATTGAACAGTGGGTTAAAGACTCGCAGTCGGCAATCGAGCAATCGGCTGAAAAGCTTTACAGCAAGGATTCCAAGGGCGCGGCGGATTCCCTGGCAGCGAGCGTCCAGACGCTTGACAACCTCTATCTGGTCATGTCGCCTTTGCAGGAGATGATTACCAGAGCCATCAAAGAGCAAAAAGAGCTTATCAAATATACCGAGAAGGAAATTAAAAAGAAAGAGAACGCATCTAAAAAAGAAGCGGATTCGGATAAGGCAGAGAATAAAAGCGATAATCAAACCAACGACAAATTGTCACAGATTGAATTAGACGAGAACGTATTCAAGCAGACGTCGCTCCTTCCGTGGACAAAAGCTATCGTTCCCAAAGCCAAGGCAAAGCTTCAGCAGCTTCCGCCGGAAAAAGCGACGAAAAAAGACGACGACGGTTCAAAGTTAAAGCTGCAGGACAACGCCGAGAACCTCCAGGACGCACTGGACGCTCTGCAGAATCCGGAAGACGAAGCCGTCGACCCGAATTCCGCCAATCCTCAGGATCAGCAAGTTCAGAAGATGCGTAACATGTGCAAAAAGGCGGTCGAACTCGGCCCGTCGATTCCTCCGCTGGTTCAGTACGCAGCAAACGACTTAAAGGCATCGAAACTGGAAGACGCTCTCGAATCGCAAAAAGAAGCTCTCCGTTTGCTGGAAGAGATTCTCAAAGACGATTCCGAGCAGAATCAGGACAAGCAAGACCAGCAAAACCAGGATCAACAGAATCAAGATCAACAAAACAAAGATCAGCAATGCGACAAATGCAATAACAAGCAAGATCAAAATAAAGATCAGCAAAATAAGGACAAGCAGGATCAAGATAAAAAAGATCAGCAAGACCAAGATAAGCAGGATCAAGACAAGCAAGACGAACAAGATAAACAGAATCAAGACGAACAAAAACAGGACGAGCAAAACGAGTCCGAACAGGATAAGAAGTCTGAGGAAGAAGAGCAGAAAGACGAGCAGGAGGCTCAACAGGATGAGCAGGAAGGTCAGCAGGATGAACAGGAGGCTCAGCAGCAAGAGGCGCAGCAAGCTCAGCAAAATGACGAGGAATTGACCGACGCACAAGCGCGAGGTCTGATGCGCCGCGTCCAGGCTCGTCAGGATGAAAGGAAGAAACTGGAAGCCCAGCTTCGAAAATTGCTCAACCCCCCTGACAAAGTTGAAAAAGATTGGTAAAATAGAAGGCAGTAGGCAATAGGCAGTAGGCAATAGATGGGGATAATCTTTACTAATGCCTATTGCCTGGCGACTAACGTCTTCTATGAGTTTAGGTAAAAAGGTTTAGGCATTAGGCAATAGTAAAACTTACTACTGCCTACTGCCTACTGCCTATTGCCTTTTCCCACTCCCTATTCCCTATAAATATCATGAAATTCATACATACGTTTTTATCGTTGACAATACTGACGTTATTATTTCCGACGCTGGCGCTGGCGGGCGAGCCGTCGACGCAGTCTGTTATGTCTATTGACGGACAGCAGATTGGGAATTCCGTCTACGAAGGGCAGACGATTGACTGGGTTGTAACGCTCATTGAAGCCGATCCGGTTAAGCCGAAGGTGGAAATGAACGACGATTTTCAGCTGGTCGAACTCGGCGACCGTCCTCAAAATTCTACCAGCATAATTATTGTTAACGGCAGACGTATTGACAACAGCCAACGAAAGCACATCTATATGTATCAGCTCGTTCCCAATAAAACGGGCGATCTTCAACTGCCGAAACTTGTATTTGAAACCGAGGGGCGACAGCTAACTGCTGGCGGGGGAACGTTAACGGTGAAATCGGCAGACGCACAGGATTTTATTATCATGAAAATCCTGGCGAGAGCGAACGGGAAAGACGTTTCGGAAGCTCCGGTGTATCCGATGCAGAATTTCGAAGTTGTTCTCCGAATTTGGGTCAAGGCGATTCCGGAGCCAAATTCCAACAGCAACCCGCTATCCATTCAGCAGAATCCTGTGCGTCTGAAAATCCCATGGGCGATGGAAAGTCTTTCCGATGGATTGTCGACGCCGTCGGACGTTAGCGTTTGGCTGGGAGAGTATCAAAGCTCTTCAGGCGGATTTTCTATTAACGACTACAAAAAGGCGATGTCCGCTTTTGATCTGATAGACGATTTCGATTTTGGATTTGGGTTCGGCTCCGCTTCTCGAAAGCCGTCGTTTTTAACATTCATGCCGAAACCGCAGGTTGTTACGCTTCCAGACGCCAACGGGACGGAAACGAAATATTGGCAGTTCGATTTTGTCAGACGTTTTACCGCTAAAAAAACCGGGACGTATCAGTTTGGTCCCGTCAACTTTCAGGGCGATTTGGCAGTTGGTTTTGAAAACGGACGTCTTCAGGGCGAAACGTTTTTCGCCAACGCCAAAGCGTTAACCGTCAAAGTCGTTCCGCCGCCGGAAAAAGGACGTCCAGACGATTACATCAACGCGGTTGGTCTGTTTGACATGACAGCGTCTGTAACGCCGGATAAAGTCAAGGTCGGCGATCCGATTACGCTCACAATTCGCGTTCGAGGCTCCGGCTCTTTTGAGGACATGACCGCGCCGAAACTGGAATCCATTCCCGCTTTTGCCGACAATTTCAAGATTTACGAAGCAACAGACAAGCTCACCGACGGGCAGATGGAGTTCAGTTGGTCAATGCGTCCTCTAAACGACAATATCAAGCAGATTCCTGCAATCACTGCGTCATTTTTCAACGTAGAAACCGGAGAATATTTCCAGATGAAAACGCCCCCCCTTCCTCTGACGGTGGAAAAGGGAACGACGCTGCTGATGTCTGCGCCGACTGTTCCCAACGCTGGAAACGGTTCGTCTGACCAGAACTGGAAAACAAGCCTTGGAGGCATTCACGCAAACGTTACAGACATCAATCTGCTTCGCGAATCCCGGTTCAATTTGATGAAATCGCCTTCGGCGTTTCTTTGGATCAATGGGATTATTTATACTGCGTTTATCGCATTGCTGGTTGTCCTGCTGTTTGTCAGAATGATGAAGTCAAGTCCGGTTCAGGTCAGACGCCGTCACGCCGCCGCTAACGCGCTGTCAGCGATTCGTCAGGCAAAATCTCTGAACAACCCCGCCGACCGGTTGGACGCTGTCGTCAAGGCGATTACCGTTTATGCCGCTGACAGGCAAAACGTTCCCTCTGCCGGTTTGACGACTGACGACGTGATTCGTCTTTTGCGTCAGGACGGCTGCAATGACGACAACGTTCTCAACGAGACGCGTTCGATTCTCCAAATGGCAGACGCCGCCCGATTTGGCGGCGTGGACGTCAGCGTAAATGTTACAGAAAAAGCGGAAAAGGTTATTATGAAACTGCGTGAGTTCAAATCGTCGTCTAAAATTATGGGCTTTCAGACTAACGTTCTGCTGCTTTTAGCCGTTGCCCTGACGATCTCCGGCTGTTCGCAGCCGATGTCGTCTGACGAGGTCAAACAGTTCCAAAAAGGACTGGACGAATTCTCGCAGGCGCAAAAGCCGGACGACTATTTGAATTCGGCTCAAACGTATTTGAATCTGATCAATCAGGGCGTCAAATCAGGGGCGGTTTACTACAATCTTGGCAATGCCTACGCAATGGCGGGCGACAAACCCCGCGCGCTGGCGGCGTATCGACAGGCGGTTCCGTACATGCCGTCCAACCCGCATTTGCTTGACAACATCCAGTCCGTTGGCGGAAAAGAACAGTCCGTTCCTCTGTTTGAAAATCTGTTTTTCTGGCAGAACTGGATTTCTTTTCCCAACAAAGCGCTTCTCGCTACGATTTTGTCTGTCTTGACGACGCTGACCTTGCTGGCGTTTTTCGTTTTTGGCAAACGTCCGATTTTATACGTCGGGATTGTTTTCGTCCTTCTGACTGCTTGCGTGTTCGTTTCCGCGCATTACGATTATCATCGATTTGTTCAGACGCAGCATGGCGTTGTAACAGCGCAAAAGGTGGTTGCCCGCAAAGGCGACGCCGACACATACGCACCCGCTTTAACCAAGCCGCTTACCGCCGGCGTAGAGTTTACCGTAGCGCAGAAACGCGGCGACTGGATTCTGATTAATCTGGACGATTCTCATGAAGGCTGGATTCCAGCGTCATCTGCGATTGTGTATTAGACTCGAGGGTTTGAGGAGCGCTTTGCTCCTCGCTGTTCGCTCCGTGGGTTTGGACGTCCATCGTTGTCAAAAAGAGGATCAAAAAGAAAACCAGTATAGCGATCAGCTTTTTAATCCATCCCGTTAAGGACAGCCATTTGACCGGGACAAAATCCTCTTTTTTCGCGAACGACAAGTCCAGAAGTTTTTTCTGCCGCCAGTTGTTGATTATTTTGTTGATTATTCCGACAAGCCAAACGCCGGCGCCAACCAGGGTTATCTGAATCAGCTGCCAGTTAACCTGTTTATGAGTCAGCTGCGCTGTCGTTGCAGCGGCAAAAACGAACGCTGCAACTGCCCCAACGTAAATCCAAACGCTCGTTATCGCTTGACGCCCGCGGCGGGAAATCAGAAACAGGTATTGAAATTGTAACAAATAGACCCAGAAAAGAATTGCAATTGTGGCGCAATAAACAGATTTTTGATACAGCCAGCTGTTGGCGGAGTTGAACAGTTCTCTTGCTGAAATGGCAGAGATAAAAATACAAGCGGCGATAAACGTCAGCGCCGTCAACCAGGTAATAAGATACGACAGACGAACAAAAAAAGGCGGTTTCGGTTCGTTGTTTTTCGGTTTAGCTTTCCTCTCCGGCTTCTTTTTAGGTTCCTGCTTTGTGACGGTTTTCTTCGTCTGTTCAGATTCCTTTGAAGAAGCAGAGTTTTCCTGCTCTTTTCGCTGTTTGGCCAACGCGGCAACGCGGGACTGCAAAGGCGAAGTTTTCTGCGGAACGCTGACGCTTTCCGGCGTCAAGTCGTCGTCCTCGTCTTCCCAGTCGTAGCGGTCGGAATGTCGTTTTTTTCGTCCCATGGTTTTTATTTATAATTTATCGCAAAGGCGTCATTTGTTCCGGGGTGAGGAAATAGCCGAATTCCAAAAAACGGTTGACCATTTCCGCCGTTTCCGGCTGATACAAAAGCGCGTTGTGTTTGTGAAACAGAACTTTGTAATCGTCTGCGCCGGACAGCCGCGTACTGGACAGCTCAACAACGCCGTCATCGTCCCCGCGCAGTCCGCTGCAATGTCCTTTGCCGCTTGGCGTTCCGCCTGCAATAACGCCGTAAGGACATGGCGGAACGATAAGTCCTTTGGAAAACTCTTTCCAGCCCTCGCCCATTTGATACAGCGACGCGCCGGCAATGTCTTTGGCAAGCGGATTGGTTTGGTAATGATACTGAGCGGTGTACGTTCCATAATTGGGCGTTGCGATAAAAACAACGCGCCCAAATCGTCGTGGATCAGGACGGATTCCCAATCGATTTCCTTTCCCGGACATGTACGACCGAACGACCAGCCCGCCCATGCTGTGAGCGACAAAGTCGATGGTAGTAACCCCGTCCAGAGAGGAAACCAGCCGTTCCATCCAGGCAGCGTGCGCTTCCAGCGATCCTTGCGTTGACGGATAGGCGGCTTGGATAACCTGATCGTATCGCCCGGACTGACGCAGTCGATTGGCAACTTTATCAAGCAGTTTGTAATTCCCAAAAAATCCGTGAACGAGTATAACCGCTCTCCCGTTCATTGGCGGCATACGCCGCGCCTGTTTAATCTTTTCCAGCCGTTCTTTACAATGGTCAAACGAGCCGAAGGCGTATTGTTTTGCATCCGGATCAATGAGTCGACATTGCTTGAAAATGCAGTTATACTGAATTCTCCAACCCTGAAACCAGATTTCGTCTGACCAGTACTGAATTCCCCCCATCGTTGGAAGGGGGATGGCAAACGGTTCTGACGCTTCGGACTGAACTGGCAGCGCTGGCTGAACTCCAGACGGCGCCATCGAAAGCGGGACTCCCCCTTGACCGAAAGCCGCAGTTGTGGATATTATTAAATATATAAATACAGAACAAAGAAATTTATTCTTTGCTCCTTGGATATCAAGCATGTTTTTACCTATATTGTTTAGCATGCGTTTTTTAACGAACAAAGACTGTTCTTGTTCGTAATCCTATTGAGCGTTAAACAATCCGCCATCATAAAAGATGGGCGTTTTATTATAATCCCTTAACGCATTTTTGGCAAGATGAATATATCAGATCCTTTGCCGCCCGGCAAGATAGCGGCGGTTGACTTCGGAACGGTTCGACTTGGCGTGGCAATAACCGACGTTGACAGAAAGATAGCGTCTCCGTACGAAAACCTGACTCGGAAGTCGGAACGTCTTGACGGTCAGTGGTTTATGGATTTTGTTCGGGAGGAAAAGATCGTTCGTTTTGTGGTTGGATTGCCGTTGTATCCCAGCGGAGACGAAAGCCCGAAATCCGCTCAGGCGAGAGAATTTGGCGCGTGGCTGGAAAATCTGACGAAAGTTCCCGTTGTTTTTTACGACGAGCGGTACAGTTCCAAATTCGCGGACGAATTGATGAGAGAAGCCGGGTTCTCCCAAAAGAAAAAGCAGGCGCGCCGGGATATGCTGGCGGCGTACGTTCTGTTGTCGGCATATTTGGAAGCGCTCAATAAACCGTCCGGAGACGTTTATTTGGCAAATCAAAGTCTGGAATAGGCTATAGATAAATCTCATTTGCTTTTAAATTTTAACACAAAGAACACAAAGAACACAAAGAAATAATGGTGATTCATTGTTTAACCTTTATCAATAATGCGTATAGTAGAAGCAATAACTGAAAAGGATAGCGATACTATGCGTTTGTTTTTCAGCTTTTTACAATTATGACTAACGACGAAGCAATTCAAATATGTGATAAAATTAGACAAATTGCATACAATTTACATGAATATCTTGGCGCAGGTTTCTTAGAAAAAGTTTATGAAAATGGACTTGCCCATCGATTGAAAAATGCAGGTATGAACGTTCAGACTCAAATTCCTGTTCATGTATTCGATGAAGATGGGTTTGTTATTGGCGAATATGTTGTTGATCTGCTTGTAGATGGAATATTGATTGAACTTAAAACTGTCAGTACGCTTCTCCCTATTCATACTGCTCAGGTTATCAACTATTTAAAAGCAACTCGAATAGAACATGCTCTATTGATTAATTATGGATCATATAAATTTCAGTGTAAGAAAATTGTGATACGCAATTGATTCTTTGTGTTCTTTGTGTTCTTTGTGTTCTTTGTGTTCTTTGTGTTCTTTGTGTTCTTTGTGTTCTTTGTGGTTTAAAATCTTTATAGAGAAAGGGCAGAGCAACCAACGGGAGCGAATCGTCGGGCTATTTTATCGATTTTACCATCTGAAAAATAACAGAAAACCTGGTCATAAACCCGTTTTTCTGATAAAAATTCAGTGGGGACTTGACAAGGGAGTTTTTAATTGTTACAATGCGGATAATAAGGAGATATAAATATGGCTAAAAGTTCAAATAACGCTAATTTACATTCCGCTCAAAAAGCCAAACAGGATGAGTTTTATACGCAGCTTGTAGATATCGAGAACGAATTACGCCATTATAAAAAATATTTTAAGGGTAAAACCGTTCTTTGTAATTGCGACGATCCACGCGTCAGTAATTTTTTCCATTACTTTTCATACGGTTTTGAGCATTTAGGTTTAAAGCGGCTCATTACGACTTGCTATAAAAGCCAGGAAATGGACTTGTTCAGTCAAAATAACACCGAAAGAGCTCTTTGGTTAGAATATACAGGCGATAAAAACGGCAACCGCGTGCCTGATGTTGAGGAAATAGGAATCAATTATTTCAAAGGGGACGGCGATTTTCGCAGCGAAGAATGTATTGAACTTTTGAAACAGGCGGATATTGTTGTTACCAATCCGCCTTTTAGCCTGTTTCGAGAATACGTAGCTCAACTTATAGAGTACGATAAGAAATTTATTATTATCGGAAATATGAATGCATCTACATATAAAGAGATATTTCCTCTTTTTAGAGATAATAAAATCTGGTACGGTCCTAGTATTTCTAGTGGAGATCGTGAGTTTGGCGTTCCTGATTATTACCCTCTTAAGGCAGCTGGATATAGGGTTGACGAACAAGGGAAAAAATATATTCGTGTAAAAGGCGTTCGATGGTTTACCAATCTTGAGCATAGCAAACGTAAAGAAGAACTACCGTTATTCAAGCATTATACACCTGAAGAATATCCGAAGTATGATAATTACGACGCTATCGAAGTTAGTAAAACCGCTGATATTCCCTGCGATTACGATGGTGTTATGGGAGTCCCCATTACGTTTTTAGATAAATACAATCCGGAACAGTTTGAGATTATTGATATAACTAAAGCGGGGGCGGGAAATCCTGCAACAAAAACAAAGCAATATCCCAAACAAATCCAAATAAATAAAGACGGGACAAAATCGACTGTAACTAAAATGAACGACGGAGCTGTTCTTGTTGTTAATACGCCTCCGTCTAATGCTACGTACTATATGATTGATAATACTATGTATATTCAAACATATCCTCGTATTTTAATCCGTAGAAAGAAATAACCATGGAAATCAAACTGCACGAAATAACGATTAAAGAATTAGTCGAGGGTTATGAGGATAACGGAGAGCAAGGCGTTGTAGCCTACTCTGGAAATTTAGACGTCCGACCGCCATATCAACGGGAATTCGTTTACAACAACGAGCAGAGAAACGCCGTAATTGACACAATTGAACGTAATTTTCCGCTCAATACAATGTATTGGGTAGTGAATGACGATGGACATTTTGAGGTTCTTGACGGTCAGCAGAGAACGCTGTCAATATGTCAATACGTCAACGGTGATTTCTCGCATAAAAACCTTTCGTTTTATAATCTTCCTCCCGATAAACAGGACGTAATCCTGAACTATAAACTGATGATTTATTTCTGTTCCGGCGCTCCTTCCGAACGCCTTGACTGGTTCAGAGTTATCAATATCGCCGGGGAAAAACTGACAGATCAGGAACTTCGAAACGCCACTTATCACGGTCCATGGTTAAGCTACGCTAAAAAGTGGTTTAGTAAAAGCGGTTGCGCTGCTCATAGTATAGCTGAAAAGTATATGACCCGCTCCGCTATTCGACAGGAATATCTGGAAACCGCTATTAAATGGATTTCCGATAATCATATTGAAGCGTATATGGATCAGCACAGGAACGACCCCAACGCAAAAGAACTCTGGGAATATTTTGAAAGTGTAATCGAATGGATTAAAAATACTTTTCCAAAGTATTACAAAGAAATGAAGTCTGTTGATTGGCATCCGCTTTATCTTCAATTTCACGACAAGGATTTAGACATTCCAGCGCTCCAAACTGAAATCGCCGCTCTTATGAAGGATATTGAAATTAAGAGCAAATCGGGCATTTTTGCATACGTTCTTACCAGAGACGAAAAATATCTTAATCTTCGGCAATTCGACGACATTACCAAACGGGCTAAATACGAACAACAGGGCGGAATTTGTCCGCATTGCCATAAACATTTTGAAATTGATGAAATGGACGGCGATCATATTAAACCGTGGTCAAAAGGCGGTCAAACAGTACCAGAAAACTGTCAAATGCTCTGCAAGGAATGTAACCGCCGCAAAGGTAATCAATAAACATTTTCGACTCTTCCGGTAACTGCATACCTGGCTTTTGATCAGGACAGTTCGTTCATGGATTTGACTGATTAAACGTATTTGCGTCGATTGATTCTTTGTGTTTATGGTATAATTCGTCATCGGACGTATGTTGGTCGGAGTGAGCGCCTCGTTCTCAAGGTTTTCATCGTCTTTCACGACAAAGCGATAAGCGAGATGGATTGCGTCCTCTGAAAGGAGTATTCACGTCAATTGATTCTTTGTGTTCTTTGTGTTCTTTGTGGTAAAAATTCTTTTACGGACTTACGTCCGCGATCCAGTATGGTTATCGGCTACGTCGCAGATTGTCAGCGGGTCATTGGACAAGGCGGCGCCTATGGGCGCCGCACTCCCAGACGCAAGCGACCAACGGAAGCGGTTATAATACGTCTCGCGCGGCAGCGCGGATTGGCTCCCCCGCCATCGGGGGCGCCTCGCTGCTTGCGTAAAAAGATAACGACTTTTGCGCAATATTGAATTGACATCTCAACTATTGCGAGTATAATGAGAAAGTAATTAGTGGTAAGTATTAAGCGCTTAGGACGCAAAGCGCCTTGTTATTCACTTACCACTTACCACTAACCACTAACCACTCATTACTAATCGTCCTTTACCCCTCAATTCGCCATGACCATTTACGAAAACAACGAAATCTGGTTTGTAACCGGCGCGCAGCTGCTTTACGGCGGCGAGACGGTCAAAATTGTCGACTCCCATTCCCAGGCGATTGTCAACGGCTTGAACGAGTCCGGACGTCTGCCGATGAACGTCGTCTATAAAGGGACGGCAAACTCGGCGGCGGAAGTCGCGGAAGTCTTCGCCAAGGCAAACGTCGACCCGCGTTGCGTGGGAGTTATCGCCTGGATGCACACGTTTTCTCCCGCCAAGATGTGGATTCACGGCTTGAAATCCTTCCAGAAGCCGCTGCTGCACCTGCACACGCAGTTCAATCGGGAAATCCCGTGGGCTGACATCGACATGGACTACATGAACCTCAACCAGAGCGCTCATGGCGACCGCGAATTCGGACATATCGTTTCCCGGCTGAGAATCAACCGCAAAGTCGTTGTCGGGTTCTGGCAGGAGGAATCGACGGCAGCGCAGGTGGCGTCGTGGATAAGAGTCTGCGCCGCGTGGGCGGATCAGCAGAATCTTAAAGTCGTCCGATTCGGCGACAACATGAACAACGTTGCCGTTACAGACGGCGACAAAGTCGAGGCGGAAAAGGTTCTCGGATACCACGTCGATTATTATCCTATCGGCGACCTTGCCGCAGTTCAGGCAGATGTAACAGACGCTCAAATCGCCGACCTGATCGCTCAGTACGAAGACCAGTACGATCTGGCGCCCAACGCTCAAAAAGACGGCGCGGACCGAAATCAGGTTGTCGAAGCCGCCCGGGAAGAACTCGCCATTCGCCAGTTCCTCGCCGACAAGGGCGCGTTCGCCTTCACGACCAACTTTGACGCTCTTCACGGCATGAACCAGCTTCCGGGCTTGGCGTCACAGCGACTCATGGCGGAAGGATACGGATTCGGCGCAGAAGGCGACTGGAAAACCGCCGCTCTGGTTCGTCTGTTCAAGGTCATGACAAAGGGTCTCAAAAACGGCTCGTCGTTCCTGGAAGACTACGTTCTGGACTTCCCCGGCGATGGCGCGATTCTGCAGGCGCACATGCTGGAAGTCTGCCCGACCATCGCGTCGAAAAAGCCCCGACTGGAAGTTCACCCGCTGGGAATCGGCGGAAAAGCCGACCCAGCCCGACTCGTCTTTACCGCTCATCCCGGAACGGGCGTTGCAGCGACGATTATCGACCTGGGGGCTCGTTTCCGCATGATCGTCAATAAAGTTCAGGTCTTGGAACCGAAAGCCCCGCTGCCGAAACTGCCCGTCGCCAGCGCGTTCTGGAAACCGGAGCCAAACCTGTCCGTCGGAGCCGCCAGCTGGATTCTCGCCGGAGGCACGCACCACACCGCGTTCTCCTACGACATCTCCGTTGACCAGATTGCCGACTACGCCGACATTGCCGACATTGAGCTGGTCGTCATCGACGAATCGACCACAACCCGGCAAATCAAGCGCGACCTGACTCTCAACGACGTCGCTTATATGCTCAAGGGAGCGCTGAAGTAGTAAAGAGACAGTAGGCGGCGAGCGAGTGCATAGCGCTTAGTACTTAGCGCTTAGGAATAAAGGCGCAAAGCGCCTCACTACGCACTATGCACTACGCACTATGCACTATGCACTACGCACTATGCACTATGCACTACGCACTATGCACTATGCACTACGCACTATGCACTATGCACTAAGTACTACTGCCTATTGCCTACTGCCTTATAATTCTACTATGAAACCGTCCACTTTATTCTTCTGGGGCTATTTGTTAATTCTGTTTGGATTAGAACTGCATTGCGTTGACGCGGTCTACTTAACGCCAGCGATTTCGTCTGCGATTACCCAATCGGGCGCCAGCGTTACAGATAAAATAGAACTGGCAGTTTCCCGGTCGTGGGACGCCATATTCAGAGAAAAAAGTTATTCCGCCAAAGAATATCGCCTTCACCCGCCGCGCTGGCTCGGCTGGCCGTTTTTATGCGTCGGCATTGCCATGATCGTTCAGGGCAAAGCGAAGAGTTGAGGCGGTTCTACCCGGGAACTGACGTTCCCGGTTCGCCAACCTATTGCTTGATCTTTTCTTCCGCCTCGCGAATGACGTCCAGAACTTCGGCTGGCGTCTGCGACTGACGAAGATTGTTCAAGAAGTCCGGCTGACGAATCAGACGACCCAGTCGGGCAAGTGTTCTCAAATGGTCTGTATCGTCCATTGAACAGAGCAGGAAAAAGACGTCGACCATACAAGAATCGTTTTCTTCTCCCGCCAGGCTCATCGGAAGCGGTTTAGACGTGATTCCCAGGGCGATAAACGGTTCCGCCAGATAGTTGGTCAGAGGGCGGCGCGGGTGCATCAGACTGACGCCGCATTCCAAAGCGGTTGACGCGATTTCCTCGCGCTGACGGACGGCTTTTGCCATCTCGTCTGCGTCCCACAGCAAACCCGTGCTGGCGGCGACTTTCGACAATTCGTCAATTACAGACGAAACCGTTCGAGCGTTAAGCTGAAGATCAATCGCCTCAATCGGGAGTTGTTCTGCAACGGAAACCAGATGATGTTTGACAACGTCGTCCATCTGCTCCTGACCTTCCAGGTCGTGCAGCTTGTCCTCTATCCACTGATGAACCGCCGCGCGGGCAAATCGCCATTCCCCGTTGATCTTTTGAGCGGGAATATGTCCCCGTTCCGCCCAACGCTGAACTTGTTTGGGTAGTACATGTAACAGACTTGCAACGGCATTGACGTCCAGGTAATCCATGGGAGTGTATAAGGCAGTAGGCAGTAGGCAGTAGGCAATAGTACTTAGTGCATAGCGCCTAGTGCATAGTGAGGCGCTTTGCGCCTTTATTCCTAAGCACTAAGTACTAAGCACTAGGCGCTCGCTTGCAACTAGCGCTATTTTAACAATTTAATCAACAGTTCTTTCAGCTCGGCGCCGTAGTCGGGATCCGCCAGGGCGTATTCCGTAAACGCCTTAAAGTAGCTGTGGAAGTTCCCGATGTCGAACCGTTTCTCGTTCTTTCGGCAGCGAACGCCCAAAACCTTGCGGCCGTCGTTAATCATGGCGCGAATCGCGTCGGTAAGCTGAATTTCGCCGTTCTTGCCGGGTTTGGTATCTTTGAGGTAATCAAACAAATCCGCTTTGAACACGTATCGAGCCGCACAAGCCAGACGGCTGGGCGCCTCTTTGACAGACGGCTTTTCAATCATGTCCGCCATCTGGAACACGTCTGACGCCTTTGTCATGGGTTTGGCAATGCCGTAATGGACGACTTCTTCTTTCGGGACTTCTTCCAGGGCGATAACCGCGTCGGCGTTCTGCTCTTCAAAAACTTGCGTCATGCGAGCGACGACCTTTGCTTTGGCGTGCATGCCGAGCATGGAGTCTCCCAGAGCGACGACAAACGACTGCGTTCCGACAACCGGCTGAGCGCACAAAACCGCGTGTCCCAGCCCCAGCTGACGCCGCTGACGGGTGTAGAAATACTCTACGTTGGCGCGTTCAAAAGCGAGTTCCGCCAAAAGTTCTTCTTTGCCCGTTCGACGAAGATTTTCAATCAGCTCTGCATCGAGGTCAAAGTGATTTTCAATCGCGGTCTTGCCAGGTCCGGTAATGAACAGCATCCGATTGATTCCGCAGGCGTTGAGTTCTTCGACAACGTACTGAACCACCGGCTTGCGACCGACGGGAAGCATTTCCTTCGGCTGGCTTTTGGTTAACGGCAACAGGCGGGTTCCACGTCCCGCAACAGGAATAACAGCTAATTCTACGCTCATGACGTTAAAAAAGTTCTATTAAAAAATTACTTCGATTCAGCCGCCTTTTTGACGGACTCTGTAATCGCCTTATGGACATAAACCAACGCGGACTGGACGGTCGAAATTACCGTAATCCAGACGGAAATAATCATCGCCCATTGAACGGTTGGCAGGATATGCGGACACGGCATTTTATCGGCAAACGGAAGCAGCGTCAAATACAGCAGCGCGGTAATCGCGGCGATACACTGGAATCCCATTTTGATCTTTCCAACCCATTTGGCGGAAAAGTCAATGCCCTGCCCTTCCATGTAGGAACGCAAAATCGTGATGATCAGCTCTCTGGAAACGATTACGACCGCCACCCACGGACGCATTCCTGTCGGATAGCCGCATGGGTCGTTTGCCAGTTCCGGAATGGCGCACAGGAAAATAAACGTCCCGCAAATGAGCATTTTATCGGCAAACGGGTCGAGAATTCTTCCCAGCTTTGTTACCTGATGATAATGCCGCGCCCACCAGCCGTCGACAAAGTCCGTTATCGACGCCAAAACGAAAACGATCAGCGCTGACAGGTACAACATCGGCGCGTCAACCGACGCCAAGCCGATTAAAACAAATAAAACTATCGCCAGTACGATTCTTAACGCGGACAGCGCGTTGGGAACGTTCTTCCAGTTTGTAGTTTGAGCTTCCATGGGATTACCCTATAAAAAGTTGTTAGTTGCGAGAGGCGAGTTGCGAGTTGCGAGAAGATTTAGTGCGACGCTTGCGTTCTCGCCACTCGCTACTCGTTACTCGCTACTCTAATCTGCCTTCCGGCGCGAACAGGATTCGGCCGCAGGAGGAGCAGACGCAGAATTCGCCAACGTACACCTGCGAAATCGTGTTCTTAACCTGAGCGGTGTTGCATTGACCGCAGATGCCGTTTTTCAGCGGAGACAAAACGTCGAACTGACCGTCTCGAGCAAACGTGTTATGGGCCGCTCGATTGTACAAATCCTTGAATTCCTGAGGCAGTTTCTTTTCTTCTTCTTTCAGTTTCTCGATAATTTCCGCCCGACGCTGTTCCAGAGCTGGACGCTTTTCTTCCATGTCCGCTTTGAACTTCTCGAACTCCGCCTGAACTTTTGCAAGAGCTTCCTTCTCTTTCGCTTCGTTCGCTTCCAGAGTTTCGATCTTTTCGAGAACTTCGAGAATTTCGTCTGACAGAACGCTCATTGCCATTTTGCTGGCTTTGATATCCTGCTGAAGCGCCTTATATTCGTCGTTAGACTTGCATTCCATGAGCTGGGACTCGCGCTTTTTGATTTTCGATTCGCCGTCGTCGAGCTGCCCCTGTTTCGTCGCAGCAAGCTTTTTCTGCTCCAAAACCTGAGCGGCTGCGTCGTCAAGAGCCTTTTGCTGAGCGTCGACTCTTTGATGGTGCAGAGCCAGAATTCGCGGCGCCTTGGTAAGCGCCTGATGAATTTCGTTAAACCGATTGTGTAAACTGTAAATCGCACGAAGCGTTTCAGTAACGGGATTGCTTTCCATGGATATTATTCTTTCAAAAAAACGACCAAGTATTATTTTCTGTCTTTATTATAGCAAATTCCAATTCTTTGAAAAGCAACCCCCATAAAAGAGTGAGGCGTAAGGAGTCCGAAGCGTCCTGTTTGCGATGTTGCACGCCAGACAAAACCGCTCGCGGCGCTCCTGATAATCCGTTAAATCATTTTAATCGCGCTCCCCTTCCTAAAAGCTGCTCCAATGGAAAAAGGGATTGTTCGTTTACGGAGCCTGTTCCAGAATTTTCACGCCCAGGGCGTTGGCATTGTGACGCAGCGTATTGGCGGGGCCCAGCCCGACAGGACGATTGAGGACAATGGGTTTGCCAGACTCGTCGCGATAAACCATCGTCGTTGACCCGCCGCCGTCCAGGTTGACCGCGTCGTATACGCCAAGCTGACGCATTATCTCAGCGCTTTCCAGCATGCTCGTCCCGACGCTGAATTCTGGCTGACGACCGTCGATGGTTACCAGATAAACGTATTTTTTGTCTTGAGAAATGCCTGCCAGCGTCCGCGGATGTCGCTCTTTAAGATAAGGTTGCGACTCAACCAGATTTACAATAGGGCATTTTCCGTTCTTGAGAACGGTATTGTGTCCGGAAACGGCGGTTTGAATATTGTCCAAAGAATCTCCTTCGCTAACGGAACGAATTTCGACGGTTCTGTCTTTATTCTGAATAAACGACGCGAATCCGTCGAGTGTCGGAGAAACGAGGACGCCGTTTGAAACGACCAGCCCTTTATTGTCCGCCGGACCGCGGGAAACTCGGGTTTCGGCGTTGAATGGTCTGTAGAAATTGGCGTTGACGGCAACAACCATGTTTTCTTCAATCACGCTGTCGGGCAAGGTTCGACGATCCGTTTCGTTTTCGTCGGCAACCCAGTTCTTGCTTGGCGAAGTAGTATGAAACGTCAATCTGGGGTTGGTTGCGTCAATTCGTAAAACGTTGACGTTCAAAAGCGGTTCTTGAATGGTAAAATGAGCGTGTTCAATACCGGGGTAGAGCGTTTTCCATTCCAGGTTTGAAGGAACGTCTTGAGCCGCCCCAAAAGAACAGACCAGCATAGCGGTCAATGCAACGCACGCATTCGTCCAATAATTCATAAAATGTTTCATATTACTCGTTTGGCGATAAAAATGAAAGTTGCAGTTACAGGATAAAACGACTTTTCTTGAATTATAAAATATATCTAATTATTAATCAAGCCCAGGGTCAAACGAGGGAATTTGGTATTTTAGGGGAGATAAAATCGTCTCATTCATGAGAAAAAATTGAAAATCTTTAATAAAAAGAGGGAAAATGAGCGGGGGGTCTGCTTGAAAGAAAAACAAAAAATGGTTATACTATGCGTTAAGGTTTATCAATTGGCGAAATTATATCGCCCCTTTAGTCGTTCTTTTCGGGGAACGCGCTATAGGGGTTTTTTGTAATTTTGCCGAGAGTTCCGGTTTTGAACGTTCAAGTCAGTCCTTTGCCTCCAGGCATAAACGGCGCGTTTTATCGTCTTGACGCATTTGCCAGAACCTATTAACCACCCGATTATTAACCATTAAAAACAGGATACACACTATGGACGCAGCAGAACTGTTACGAATTGTCGACTCCATCCACCGCGAGAAGAAAATCGCCAAAGAGATTATCATCGCAGGTATAGAGTCTGGTCTGCTCACTGCAGCCAAAAAATACTACGGAGACGACTGCGACGTTCAAGTTCATATAGACCCGGCAACCGGACAAATCGCAGCTTCCCATAACGGCATTCCCATGCCGGCGGAAGAGATTTCTCAGCGCATTGGCGCTCAGACGGCAAAGCAGGTCATGATTCAAAAGATTCGCGAAGCGGAACGCGATACGCTTTTCGATGAATTCAAGGCACAGTTGGACGAAATGGTAACCGGCAAGGTTCACAAGATGGAACGCGGCACGGCAATTGTTCAATTGGGCAATATAGAGGCTATTCTGCCAGCCAGCGAAATGATTCCCAAAGAATCCATCAAGGTTGGAGATCAGATTCGCGCTACGATTGCGGAAGTTCGTAAACAAGGTTCCCGCGTCAAGGTTATCCTCAGCCGAATTCGTACGCACTTGGTCAAACATCTCTTTGAGGAAAACATTCCGGAAATTGCCGAAGGCGTTATCGAAATCAAGGGAATCAGCCGAGAACCCGGTTATCGTAGCAAGGTTGCCGTTGTCAGCGAAGATCAGCGAATTGACTGCGTTGGTTCCTGCGTTGGCGTTCGCGGCAACCGCATTAAAGACATCAAAAGCGACCTCGCGGGCGAACAGATTGACATTGTTCCCTGGGAGTCCGACCCCATGAAGTTCATCCCCAACGCCCTCAAACCGGCAGAAGTTGAAGAAACAATCCTTTGCACCATGCTCGGTCGCGCGATTGTTCTGGTCAAGGAAGAACAGCTTTCGCTGGGCATTGGCAAGAAGGGACAAAACGTTCGACTGGCAAGCAAGCTGGTCGGCTGGGATATCGAAATCATGACGGCGGAAGAACTCCAGGAAACGCTCGACAAGGCGGTGCTTGGGTTCCGCAGCATTCCCGGCGTTTCAGACGATTTGGCGGATATGCTTGTCGGCGAAGGGTTTGTATCCTACGACGACCTGTCATTTATTGAGCCAGACGCCTTGCAGGAAATGGGCGGTTTGTCTGAAGAAGAGGCAAACGCCATTATCGACGAAGCCGATCGCCGCGCCAATTCCAACGAGGCGATTGATCAGTCAGCAGAATCCGAATCTGCTGGCGCCGACGCAGAAACGGACGAGTCCGTTTCTGAAGAACAATAAATTTTAAACGAGAACTGCAATGCTCGTTTCATATATTTGTTTTCAATTTGAGCAGGCGATGTTGTCTGCCGATTTGTTTCACTTTTTTATTGGACGCTTCCCGATGTAACCTTACTCCATAAATTCAGATTGACGTCAATCTTTGGAAGGCCTCATCGAGGAACCGTCAAGGTACTTTAACGGATTCACGGGTTAGCGCTAGCGCTTTCGCAGCCGCTAACCCTAATCCGAGGAGTTGTCGATTGACCATTAGAATTTATGCGTTAGCGAAGGAACTTAACGTCGAAAGCAAAGTTCTGACTGAGCTTTGTCAGCAGTTGGGTATTAAAAACAAAGCTGGGGCTTTGGCAAACCTGAATGACGAAGACGTTGAAAAGATCAAAAACCATCTCGCTCAGCAATCTCAAAAAACAGTCGTTGATTTTTCGGCTCCAGCTAACAACGCGCCCATTCCGCCATCTCATCCGATGGAGTACGGAAAGATTCGCGATTTGACTCCCAAAACCAAATCGCGTCCGAAACAGGAAGAGTCTGACAAGAACAAAGATCTCAAACCAAAGGCGGACTCTGAATCGACTGCAGAACAGCCGGTTGTTCAGGCGGAACCTATTCCAGAATCGACTCCGCAGCCTGACGTTTCGTCAGAAAAGGGAGAACCGGTTTCTTCCAGCCAGGCAGAGGTCAAGTCTGAAAAGGCCGATGCGGAACCGAAATCGGAAGCTGAAAAAGCTCCATCGGCAGACGAGTCGCAGAAACCTGCCGCTCCCGTCAAGCCGGCTGGTCCCAAAACGCCTGTTATCAAGGTTATCAAACGCGCTGGAGAAAGCGTTTCTGACAGCTCAGAACCGAAATCTGACCTGACGTCAGAATCGAAAAGCGAAACAACGCCGGAGGCGCCGTCAACTCAAGCCGTCGAGCCTGTCGTTGCGGAAAAACCGGTTACAGAGGAAAAACCGGTTCAGGCTGAAAATGAGCCGGACTCTGGCGACAAGCCGGGCGAATCTGATCAGCAGACGGAACCCGCTCAGCCGATTCGTAAGCGTTCAATTCCGGTGATTAACGTTATTGGTCACCGGGAAGAGCGTAAAAAGCCGGCGGATTCGGAAAAGAAGGGCAAGGAAGAACGCCGCCGCGGTCCGCTGCAGCGCTTGCTGGCGCCCATGCCGGAAGTCAAACAGCCCAGTCAGAAGAAGGAAAAAGAGCCTGCCGCTCAAAAGCCGGAAATTCGCTTGTCAACGGAAGTAATTCGCAACGTCAAGGCGGGTAAAGCTCCGTTGGAAAAGCACCTCAAACAGGCGGAAAATCAGCGTCAGGAAGAACTCAACGCCGCGGCTGAAAAGAAGAAAAACAAGCAGAAAAAGAACAATAATAAAAACGAGATTCAAGACGAGCCTCAAATTAAAGGCAAGGAAAAGACGTCAAAGCGCGGCGGAACTCTGGTCATGATGAACCGCGACCAGCGTCAGCAAAAGCGCAAAGACCGCGGCATGGGCAAGTCCGCTCTGCCTCCCGGAAGAAAAGGCGGGCGACAGTCCGAATACGAGGAAGCCCCCAACAGACCCAAGCATTTGGTCAGAACAGGGCAGAATACGGCTGCGCCGCGAAAGAACAAGATTGTCATTACGCTCCCGATTACCGTTCGTTCCTTTGCGGAAGAACTGGAACTGCCTGTTACAAAAGTTATTACCAAACTCATGCAAATGGGCATGCCGTTGGCAATTAACGCGTCCATGGACGCCGACACCGCGGAACTCGTCGCGGCGGAACTCAATTTCAACGTCGAGATTCGTCAGCCCCAGTCCCTGGAAGAAAAGCTCATTACAGCCGCCGAGGAAATGGAGGACGCTCCGGAAGACCTCAAGTCGCGTCCGCCGATTATTACCTTCCTTGGGCACGTCGACCATGGCAAGACGTCTTTGCTGGACAGAATCATCGGCATCGACGTCTGCTCCGGCGAAAAGGGCGGAATTACTCAGCATATCAGAGCGTATCAGATTTCCAAAGACGGCAACAAGATTACTTTTGTCGACACGCCCGGTCACCAGGCGTTTACGGAAATGCGCGCTCGCGGCGCCAACTGCACCGACATCGCCGTTTTGGTTGTCGCGGCAGACGACGGCGTCATGCCTCAAACCGAGGAAGCGATTAGTCACGCTCGCGCCGCCGGCGTCCCGATTGTTGTCGCTCTTAACAAGATCGACATCCCCGGCGTCAACATTCCCAAAGTGCTGCAGGAACTGGCGTCGCACGACGTTTTGCCGTCTGAATGGGGCGGCGACGTCGAAGTCGTCAAGTGCTCTGCCATGACAGGCGAAGGCGTTGACGAACTGCTCGATACGATTCTGACCGTTGCAGAACTGCACGACTACAAAGCCAACCCGAAACGCGCAGCGATGGGCATCTGCCTGGAATCCCAGCTCAATCAGGATCAGGGCGCAGTCGCCAAAATGCTCGTTCAGAAGGGTACGCTCAAGGTCGGCGACATCGTCGTTTGCGGTTCCGCCTACGGCAGAGTCAAGTCCATGACGGAAACGTTACAGACCAAGAATCGCGTCCAGAAGGCTCTCCCCAGCATGCCGGTCAACCTCTTTGGGTTGGACAAGGCTCCGGGAGCGGGCGACAAGTTTTACGTTCTCGACGACATCACCGAAGCGCGCGAGATTGCCGCTCGCAAGGCGGAATTCGAACATCAGCTGGACATGGCTGGTACGGCTGTCAAGCACGTTACATTGGAAGACCTGTTCGGCTCCTCTGTACAGACGCTCAATGTCATCCTTCGTACGGACGTCCGCGGGTCAATCGAAGCCATCAAGGCGGAAATTGCCAAGCTGGAGAACCCTGAAGTCCAAATCAAAATCCTTCAGGCGATGGTCGGCGGGATTACCGAAGCGGACGTTGCTCTGGCAGACGCGTCCAACGCGATTATTTTCGGGTTCAACGTCGTTCCAGACGAAAACGCTCGCGTTCTGGCGGAACAGAAGGGCGTCCAGATTCGTCGTTATGACATCATCTACAAGATGACCGACGATATCAAGGCGGCTATGGAAGGCATGCTCAAGCCGGAAGAGAAGGAAACCGAGCTGGGGCGAATTGTCGTCCAGAAACGCTTCGTTATCAGTCACGTTGGGACGATTGCCGGCTGCCGCGTTTTGACCGGCATGGTTCAGCGAGGCTGCCGCGTCCGCTTGATTCGAGAGAACCGAATCATCGGCGACTACTCCATCGAAACGCTCAAACGCGAGAAGGACGACGTCAAGGAAGTTCAGCAGGGGTACGAATGCGGTATCAAGCTGCAAAACTTCAACGACATTAAAGAAGGCGACGTGTTCGAAGCCTACAAGATTGAAGAAGTATCAAGGAAACTGTAATTTATGTCACGAAGAACGGAAAAAGTTCAGGAAGCGATTCGGGAAACCGTCGCCATGTCGATTCTGTCTGAAGTGCAGGACCCGCGCGTGAAAAACGTCACGGTTATTTCCTGCAAGGTCAGCGGAGATTTGCGCCAGGCGAAGGTTTACGTCTCCGTTATGGGCACGGAAGCTCAGCAGAACCTGTGCCTGAAAGGGCTTAAATCCTGCGCCGGTTTTCTGCAAACGAAAATCGCGCAGAGAATCAAGTCCCGATTTGTTCCTCATCTGGAATTCTACCTCGATCAGGGCGTTAAGAATTCCATTATGATTAGTCAGATGCTCAAGGAAGTTCTTCCGCCCAAGGAAGAACCCGAGGAAGAGTATGACGAAGAATTGGATGAAGAATTCGACGAAGATTTTGACGACTCCGAAGACGTTGACGACGTCGACGACCCGGAATCTGAGAACGAACAATAATTCCTGATTGAATCTCAAACGAGAGTGGTTAGCTGTCATCGACATGGGCGCTGAGAGACTTTTTCCCATTCGCCCAATATGACGACTAACCACTTTTGCATTGATGGCATATTAGTGGTAAGTGGTTAGTGGTTAGTAGACAGTGGTAAGTGTTTAGTGGTTAGTGGTAAGTGTTCAGTAGTTAGTGGTTAGTAGTATTTGAAAAGCGGGTATATCGCTTGCGTCCTAACCACTTACCACTTAAAACTAACCACTTTTACTCGCGCTTGCGTCCTAACCACTTACCACTTAAAACTAACCACTTACTCAATCACGTATATTGTACCAGATAAGCCAACTATAACCCTAACCCATTTCATACAGCATGACAAACTATGACATTCTCGTTGTCGGGGGCGGCCCCGGTGGATATATCGCCGCTGTTACAGCCGCGAAATACGGATTTTCTGTTGCCTTGATCGAAAAGGAACCGGAACAGGGCGGCGGACTGGGCGGAACGTGCCTCAATCGCGGCTGCATTCCGTCCAAGACGTGGCTCGACAACGCCGAAACAATCGAACGAGTCAAACAGGCGTCCAAACGCGGGATTGACGCTCAGGTGGTCAACATTGACATGCCCGCCATGGTCAAGTTCAAAGACCGCGTTGTCAAACGGCTGTCGATGGGCGTCGGCGCGCTGCTCAAATCCTGGAACGTTGCTCTTTACAACGGAACGGCGGTCGTTCACGACCTTGACAACGTCGTTGTTACATCCGCCAAAGATAAAGAGAACGAGATTGTACTGGGCTGCAAACGTCTGATTCTGGCGACCGGCTCCCGCCCGGCGACGATTCCCATTCCGGGAGCGGACCTGCCGCAGGTCCTTACCAGCGACGACATTTTCAACATTCAGACCATTCCTCCGCGTCTGACGATTGTCGGCGGCGGCGTTATCGGCGTTGAAATGGCGCGCATCTTTTCCGCCTTCGGGTCGAAAGTAACGATTGTCGAAGCCCTGCCGCGCCTCGCGCCCAATCTGGACGAGGAGATTGCAGACGCCCTGGCGAAGTCGCTCAAATCCGCTAAAATCGCGATTAAAACCGGCGTCAAGGTGGAAGCGATTGACCCGGCGGACGGCGAGGAAGTCAGCGTCGTCATTTCCAACAACGGCGCGGAAGAACGCATTCCCTCAGACGTCGTTCTCATGGCTGTTGGGCGCGCACCCAATACGGACGCGTTTTCCGAACTGAGGCTGGACATGAACCGCCGCTTTGTCAAGGTTGACCCCAACACGCTCCAGACGTCGCATCAGGACGTGTACGCCATCGGCGACATAACAGGCTTGTCGATGCTGGCTCATTCCGCGTCCATGATGGGCGAACGCGCCGCGAAAGTCGCTGTGCAAAGCCTCAACGGCTCCGATTCCGACGAGTTCTACCCGTTCCCGATTGACTACGCCTCGATCCCGTCTGTCGTTTACGGAGAGCCGTCTGCGGCGTCGGTGGGAATGTCACAACAGGCGGCGGAGGAATACTGCGCCGGCAACTCTTTGACGCTCTCGATTGGCAGAACGATTTTCGGCGGCAACGGTCGAGCGGTCGCGTCCGGCATGGGCGAAGGATTTGTTAAAATCCTGGTCGCTTCCGGCGATTGTCAAACCCGGATTTTGGGAATACACATCTTCGGCCCCATGGCGTCCGAACTGATTAACGAAGCGTCCGTACTGGTCAACGGAACCGCCGACGTCCAGCGCGCCGCCAGCGTCGTTCACGCTCACCCGACTTTTGGAGAAACGCTTTCCATCGCCCTCCACGACGCCCTCGGCGGCAGCAGCCACCAGCCGCCAAAGAAATAAATCATGGAACCTGTTGAATGAAATTTGAATTCAAACATTTTGTTATGCTGACGGCGCTTCTCGGATTTGTTTTAATACAAATTACAGGACGTATTGGAATAACAACCGTTCGTGAAAACGGTCATTATTGCGAGAAGCCGACTTTTCAATATGGCTACCCAATTCCTTTTATTGAAGCTCTCGGCGGGGATCTTATTATAGATATCTCACGTCGCTCGGAAACTGCATTAATAGAAAGAATGCAAATAAAAGTTAAAGACGGCGATTTTGAAAAATGGTGGAATTCTAGTTATGTCAAGAAAGATAATGATATTTACAAAACCTTGGAAACGCCGTTATCCATACAGATATTTGTTCCTTTAAAACCATGGTATATGGGTTCTGGACGCGTTGACTATCCGCGATATACAGGATATTTTCTATGGGAATGCCGTAACTATTCTCGCATTACGCATACATTTTACTATGCAATCTACTATGATTATTTTACAGATCGAATAGTTGACTTTTTATCGTACCATCTATCGCTGGCAAAAACCGTATCCAAAACATACGATTCTACGTTTAATACTTGGCGCATAGAGCTGGAGAATATTCCTTGGCGATGCGCGTTATTTAACTTTATCTATCTTGTTGTAACAATTTTAGGATTACATTTGTTTTTCCGCGTTCCGAGTCGAATTGTCAACCGAATTGTATTTTACTCGATATTTACAATATCAGTAATCATGGTATTGATTTCTATTCATGATATTCTTTTTTACGATTACGTTCGATATGATAGAACGTACTGGTTTTACAGTTTATTATATTCGATCAACATAGAACTTTTTGTAGTTGCGATATTGGGATATATGATTGCTGCTGTAAAAAGTATAAAATCGGTTGCCCGTCGTTTGTCTCATGCGTCTGAAGATTAATTGAAAACGATTTTATTTCTTGCGAAGAAAGAAAAGATGGAATTTACATCGCGTCCCGAAGGGACGCCATTTCTATAACCGTCGACTTTAGTCTACGGGGTGAGGCGGTCTACACTTCTCCTATCGAACCCGCCCCTTTTCTTTCCCTCCCTCACGCCAGGCGTGAGGAAGGGAAAGAAAAGGGTATTTGTCGATTTTTTGTTTTGTTGTCGTTTCCTTCCCCGGAGGTTGAAAACCGCCGGTTATAGAAATGCAACCCCTTCGGGGTTAGAGTGTACTTCAATACTCAAACCGCTTCGGCAGGTTTCGGTCGCGGCATTCGTCCGGAGTTACGACGGGACGGTAGTTCGGCTGTCCTTCAAATTTAGAGTGAAGTCTGCCGAAGAACGACGGGTGGAACGGGCAGTTGTCGTCCAGCCAGTTGTTAAGCGTCAGCAGTTCGTCAGGGCTGAGCTTGACGGTTGGATGCCATGCCTTGAGCTGTTTGGCGTACTGCTTGACCGCGTCGCTGTTGTACGTGCAGTCCGTATCCGTCAGCCAGGCGGAAAGCGACGACGACGGCGAGCATATCTGGTACGGCGGAATATATTCAATCCCGTTTGACGCGGCGTCTTCGTTGCGCTCTTTGCGGTTCCCCCACAGAAGCTTGCTTTCGTCGTCTGCCAGTTTCTTCATAGCGTTGTAAGAAACGCTGTACGTCCCGTCCGGCTTGCCGGTCAGGTTGAGTGCGGATTTGCCTTCTCCATCCGTCCCATCGTGACATGATACGCAATGCTTGTCGAGAATTGGCTGAATCTGGCGTTCGTAGTCGAACGTCATTTCCGATCCGTTGAGATACGCGCCGCGGAGGTATCCGCTTGTCTGGTTGGGCTGAGCGGTTAGGACGGCAATTGGTTTCGTCATGGCGATGGGCTGCTGAATCGTCGACCGGGTGGGCGTGTTGTTGGGCGTTTCGTGACATCCAACGCAGGCGCGGGTTTCGCCCGGACGGAAATTGACGTACGTGCGTTCCGTCTGGACGGC
>JAFZAL010000172.1 GCA_017557195.1 Thermoguttaceae bacterium
AGGTTCGATGAGGAATTGCCTTTAGCGTCGCCGCTGAGTTATACGTCGCGATAGCGATAGCGAACGCAGTTCGCTATAGTCCCGAAGGGACGAAATTTTTGTAACCGGCGGTTTCAACCGCCGGAGGAGGACGCTTAGAAAAAGAATATCGACGAATACTCTTTTCCTCCCGCGCCCCCCAACGGGGGGCGCGGGAGGAAAAGAGGCTAAAGCGATTGGGGATGTTATCGCGATTTACCGGGGGCTAAAGCCCCCGGTTACAAGGGTTGCGTCCCTCCGGGACGCGATTCGACATTCCAACGTTATCGACCTTCGTAAGAAGTTTTTGAGTACATCCGATTATTTTCAAATGAGCAGAACGAAAAAAGAGACGGCAGGACTAACGAAGCTGGGAAATCATAATACAAAATACGATTATGATTACAATCCAGACGTTCTGGAATGTTTTGTAAACAAACATCCCGATAACGACTATATTGTAACGTTAGACGCCTACGAGTTTACGTCGCTGTGTCCGATTACCGGTCAGCCGGACCTGGCGAAAGTCGTCATCAGCTACATTCCCAATGTACAGATGGTCGAAAGCAAGTCGTTAAAACTGTACCTGTTCAGCTTTAGAAATCACGGCGATTTTCACGAAGACTGCATGAACATCATTATGAAGGATTTAATCAAATTGATGAATCCGAAATACATCGAAGTCAGAGGCATCTTCGCGCCCCGAGGCGGCATTTCCATCTTTCCGTTTGTCAATTGGGCGAACCCGGATTTCGGCTATCAGGAACTTTGTTACCAACGAAAGCTGGACGTTCTGAAATCCGCTTCCGACAGAACAATCCGGTTTGATATGTAAGGAGGGAACGGGAATGAAAGCTCTTGTATTAAGCAGCGGCGGCCTGGACTCGACAACCTGTTTAGGCATCGCCGTAGAAAAATACGGAAATGAAAACGTTGTTACAGCATCCCTGTTTTACGGTCAGAAGCATTTTAAAGAACTGGAATGCGCCAATAAAGTCGCCCGGTATTACGGCGTTCCGCATTATGAATTAAACATCAGCAGTATTTTTGAGTTTAGCAATTGTTCTTTGCTGGAACATTCGACCGAAAAAATCGTTCATGAAAGCTATGCTCAGCAGATTCAGGAAATCGGCAACGAAAGAATTAACACGTACGTCCCGTTCCGAAACGGGCTGCTGCTGTCAATAGCGGCGGCGTACGCGGACGGTCTGTTTCCCAAAGAACAGATCGCGATTTTCTTTGGCGGACACGCAGACGACGCCGTCGGCAACGTCTATGCGGACTGTACGCAGGATTTTGTCAGCGCCATGAACGCGGCAATCAATATCGGCACGTATAAAAAGATATTTATTGAAAGCCCTTTGATCAACATGCATAAAGCGCAGGTTGTACAACGAGGGCTTGAACTGCACGTTCCCTACGAGCTGACGTGGAGTTGTTACGAAGGCGGAGAAAAGCAATGCGGCGAATGCGGTACGTGCATTGACAGACGGAAAGCGTTCGAGGCGAACGGGGTGGAAGATCCCGTTGGGTATGAGAAATAGCAAGCTGCTAGCTACTAGCCTTTAGCTATTAGCTTGATAAACCTGATTCGTGCATAATCGCAAGAAACAAGAATAACCAAGCTAGCGGCTAGGAGCTAGAAGCTAGAAGCTAATTTTACAAGAGAATATAATGTACACGATAATTAAACAGTTTGAAATTTCAGCCGCTCACAGGCTAAACCTTAGTTATCCGAGTAACTGCTCAACGTTACATGGGCACAACTGGCGGATTAAAGTGTTTTGTCGATCGAGAGAATTGAACGAAAACGGAATGGTTATAGACTTCACCCAGATTAAAGAGCTGGTTCAGAACAAGTTAAACCATGCGTATCTGAACGATATTCTGGATTTCAATCCAACCGCAGAGAATATTGCAAGATGGATTGTGGACACTGTTCCGTTCTGCTATAAAGCCGTCGTTGAAGAAACAGACGGCAGCATTGCAATCTATGAAAAAGACGTACAAGATTAACGAAATCTTCTATTCCATTCAGGGAGAGGGGGCAAACGCCGGGCGTCCTGCGGTATTCGTCCGATTTTCCGGCTGCAACCGGCGCTGCCCATTCTGTGACACTGACCACGAATCCGGCGTCGAAATGACCGCCCAGCAGATTCGTCAAGCGGTTGAAAAGGCGAGCGGCGGTCTAAAGACAATGGTTGTTTTAACGGGCGGAGAACCGACGCTGCAATTATCTGAAGACGAGAATCTGTTTCCGGACGCCAGCGACCGCCGATTTATCGCTATTGAAACAAACGGCACCGGCGCCGTCCCGAGCTGGATTGACTGGGTAACCGTGTCGCCCAAAGAGGACATCCCGCTTGATAAACTGCCCCGATTTAACGAAGTCAAACTGCTCTTTGACGAAACCCGTCTTGACTATTTTCAACTCTTTAACCGAGACGGAATATTGGCGTTTATTCAGCCGATCGAACGCAACGGGGAATACAATTTCGTTGAAGCGATCGCCTTCGTCAAACAGAACCCCCGCTTCCGCCTTTCCGTTCAGATTCATAAACTGATAGGGATTCAGTAGGAAGCGGCGAAGAAATTTTATGGAGTGCGACGGCTTGCCGTCGCTTTCATTACCAGTATCGCCGCTAACAACAATAATAGCAAATTCGTGCCAACATCGCTGGAAGAATTATCTTCATCTAAAAAAGGTCGAAGGAAATCGAAAAAGGTTCATACGTAATTGGCGCGAAATGCGTTTTGGGAAATTCTCTACGTTTCTCTTTAAAAGCGACGGCAAGCCGTCGCACTCCACATGCGCGGACATCTTCGCCCGCTTCAGGAAAAAATTGCTCTTTCAATTCGTGAAATTATTTTTCCCCCACTTGCATTGCGAAGGAAACCTATTATAATATATAGTAATAGATATAATAAATGATTTCTTAACCTAACTTTAATAGGAGTTTCAGTAAACATGACACTTTCTTCCAAAATTTGCACATTTGCATTTGCGGCGTTATCCGTAATCATTTTAACGTCGTGTTCTCCAAACGTTGAAAATAAAAACGCTGACGTTCCAAACGCTGAAACGATAAATGAATGGCGCCAAGCGGCGGAAAAAGGAGATGTAGACGCGCAATATAACTTAGGCGTCTTCTATTCTCAAGACGACAGCGTTGACAAAGATATGACAGAAGCTGTGAAATGGTTTCGCAAAGCGGCAGAATTGGGACATGTAGAGGCGCAATACCGCTTGGGTCTTTGCTATGATAAAGGCGATGGTATTGAACAAGATGCGCAAGAAGCTGTAAAATGGTATCGCAAAGCGGCAGCACAAGGGCATGCAAAAGCAGAATACAACTTGGGCGTTTGCTATGACAAAGGCAAAGGCGTTGACAAAGACATCGCAGAAGCAGTAAGATGGTATCGTAAAGCAGCGGAACAGGGAAATGCAAAAGCTCAATATAATCTGGGTAATTGTTATTATGACGGTGAAGGCGTTGAAAAAGATTTGGAAGAGGCTGTTAAATGGTATCGTAAGGCGGCGGAACAAGGAAATGCTGATGCTCAATGCGATCTTGCTATTTGTTATTATCACGGTATCGGTGTTCCGTATGATAAATCAGAAGCTGTAAAATTGTGGCGAAAAGCAGCGGAACAAGGACTTCCGATGGCACAATTTACTCTTGGTATAAGATATTATAGTGGCGATGGAATTTCTAAAGATAAATCAGAAGCGATAAAATGGTTCCGTCTTGCTGCGGAGCAAGGAGACGAAGACGCTATTGACGCTCTTAAACAACTAGGCGAATGGAACGAAGATTGACGAAATCCGTCAAGGGAAAAAACTTTTTGAATTCGTAGAATAGAAACGAATTACGGCGGCTGACACAGCCGCGATCCAGCGGGACGAAGGGGCTTTGGCTGCGAAAGAGATTTTTCTTATATCAGCAAAGGCGCCCGAGACAGGCGCCATCCAGAGGACGGTTTCGGCTTCGTCGTTTTGGTATGCACGCTTCGGGCGTTTTGTTCGCCGTTACGTTCGCTAACGCTCACACCCACGGGTTAACACCCGTGGCTCGCCTAAAAGATCCGCCTTTCATTTCTTTGTGTTCTTTGTGTTCTATGTGTTCTTTGTGGTTAAATTTTCTTCGGCGGCAGGGGACTGCCGCGATCCGGGCTTATCGCAGTTGGTCAGTGGGACATTGGACAAGGCGGCGTCAAGCCGCCGCATTTTAACCGCTAAAGCGGTTGCCCGGGAACTCACGTTCCCGGCTCACCTTTATTACTCCTATTTTCCCCACTTGAACGATCGCAGGCTTGCAGCGGAGCAGGGGATGGTTACCGAGCCGTTGTTGACGCGGAATTTCTCGCCGGTTACGCAGTCAACCAAAACGCCGTTGGGAAGGTCGTCGATTTTGACTTTTTGGTCTGTGTAGGCGAGGTTGCAGACGGA
>JAFZAL010000173.1 GCA_017557195.1 Thermoguttaceae bacterium
GAACGACTGTTACAGGTCAATTGGTCAGCGAAGACAATCCTTTCAGCTATAAAGGAGAAGAAAACTACGGCGGCGCGTACGCAGTCGATTTCACGTTTACAGCTCAAAGCAATACGGCGTCAATCAGCCTTTTGTCAGGCCCTAATGACAATCAGGGTTGGCATAACTACGGCGTTATGCTTATCGAAACGACTGCTGAACAGGTTAAGCCCACAACGCCAACGCTGTACAACGGCAGTTTTGAAGTCGATAATCATGTAATTGTTTCCCATGGCGGTCAACACGGTTATTTAACAGACAGCAACTCCGGCATTATTTCCGGCTGGGAATATACAAACCTTACCACTGACAATACGTGGGTTGGTTTGGCGTGGACAGGCAGCCCCTGCCAGCATTTTCTGGGAGATCAAACCCCTTCGGACGGACAGAAAGTCGTGTTCATTCAAAGCTCAGGCAGCGCTGACTCTCGTCTATACCAAAACGTTTACGGCTTTGATCCCACCGACAAAGACACTGTTTACCGCGTTTCGATGGATTTAGGCGGACGACCCGGAACAGGCGATCCGGTTGCCACGGTATTCATTGGCAAAGATCAGGCGACTGAAAAAGCGTATATCAATTCCAAGACAATATCGAGGAACGGTTTCAAAGAATACGGCGCAGTTTTCGTTCCGAACTCTGACGTTCAGACGCTTGCAATCCGCAACCAAACTGGCGGCGACACGTCTTTGCTGGTCGACAACGTTCAGCTCAAAGCGTACAATTTGAGAAATTTCTTTAGCGACAATTATAATGTAAACGCTAATGCTCAAGGAACCGCAATTGGCGGACCGTCAAGCAATGACCAACCGGGTCGTTTTGGCGGTTTGCTCGGCGCGATGGGATATAGCGTGAAGTATACAGCTGGCGCCTATCAAATTCAGGTAGAAAACCCCAATGACCTCGGCGGTCAATGCAAGGGTTCCCTTTTCCTGGTGGCACAGTCCACCGGCGCCGATAGTCACGCTTCACCGAACTACAACTTCGCCAACATCGGCGCCATGACAGCAGCCGATGAAGGCGGACGAATGTACGACATGACCTTCCGCATCGCTCCGCAAATTGACGATAGCAACGCGACAAACTGGGGCGCGGTCATTTTTGGGACGAATGAAGCTGGCAGATCAGTCAACGTGAATCAAAGCAACGGCATTGGTATTCTTTTCCGTCAAAACGGCGGAGTTCAAATATTTGACGGCACGAACAATAACGCACAAATTGCCAATCTTGGCGCGGGTACATTTTCATTATCACATAATTACAATGAGGACGGGCAGGTCGGCTGGGCGGATGTACGCATTGTCTATTACGTTCCCGCTTTTGATGGCGCTTCCCCCGTCGAAGCCAGCCTGTATATCAACGATGAGTTAATTAGCTCCTTCCAAACGACTAAGGGTTTTACGGATAACTTCGTTCAATTTGAAGCATATTCCGGAACGAGCGGTCAAGGCTGGAAACACACTCTGATCGACGATTTTGCCCTGAAATCCTCCGCGGAACTGCGGTATGACGTCTCCAGAATCCAGGACATGACCCGAGCGTGGTCGCCCAACGGCATCGACAAGCTGGACGTCTTCTTTACCGATCCTCGCGGCGAAGAAATGACTGCTACTCACACCGGCGCGCTGGAGATGGGCGTCAATACAGACGTCAACGTTGCTGAAGGATACACAATCGATCAGGCGGGCGCCACAACGGGTTCCGGAAACATCAACAAGATCGGTAAGGGTACGCTGCGACTATCCGGGAACGCTTCCGAATATACCGGCGACATTAATATTAATGAAGGTTCCGTTGATTTCGGATTCAACGAAACTGTAACGATGAACAACAGCGTTAAAGGCGACGGCAACCTGATTAAGTCCGGGAATGGAAAACTGACCTTAACCAGCGCAACGTATGAAGGATCCACAACCGTTGAAAGCGGCGTCCTTTCAGCAGGAATCTTGTCAACCGACAATGTCATAATTAATGGCGGAAAACTGGAAGTTGGAATCTTGAGCGCTACGCCTCCCGTTACAATCAACGGCGGTCAATTTGTTGTTGGAAATACGGCTGCTACCACTACGCTGAATATCAGCAATCTGACGCTCACGGACGGCGGTTCAATCAGCTTTGACATGAACAGCATCGCAGGCGACGACTGGGACTACCTTGTTACTCCTACTGCCAACCTGGAAGACGGCTTTATCAATTTAACGTTTAACAATGGCGACGAATTAGCCTGGTGGAATAGCGCTACTGCGGACGGCTACGAGTTAATCGATATTACAGGCTGGCTTGGCGGCGTTAGTAACATGCAAGTAACAGTAGACGGCGTGGTAAGCCCCAGCTGGTGGGTGGACTATGACAACAAAGGCATCTATCTGATGAAAACGGACGTCGCACCGACGGGTTCCAAATACTATCTTGCCAACCTGCAATCTGACCGGGACGCCGAGAACTGGACAATCAACGGCGATACCAAGTTGGGCGCTAAACTCATTGCTGGCGAAAATACCAATGTTACGTATGGAAAACCCGTTATATTAAACGCAGACGGCGAATTTGAAATCGGCGACGCCTACAATCTGACGCTGACCAGTGTTACAGGTTCAAAAGCGTTGAACAAAACGGGATATGGAACGCTGACTCTTGCCGGCGTCAATTCCTATACCGGCGCTACGACAGTTACATCTGGTACTTTGGCTTTGACGGCTGAAAACGCGATTGCCAGCTCCGCTTCCGTTACAAACAACGGCGTGATTACAATAGGCGCCGCTCAGACTCTCAATAATCTCTCTGGAACGGGAACCGTCAACAATGGCGGATTCGCCCTGACGCTCAACAACAACGCGGCGTCTGAATTCGCAGGCGTCGTTTCCGGCGAAGGCGCGCTGGTCAAGTCTGGAAACGGAACTCTGACGCTCTCCGGCGCCAATACTTACGCCGGCGGAACGACCATCAACGCGGGTACGCTCAAAGTTGCCGACGCGGGAACTCTCGGAAACGCTCCTGTTACAAACAACGCGATTCTCGAATACGCTGTCGGAGAAGGCGAGTCGATGGAAATTGGTTATACAATTACCAACAACGACGGCGCCAAGACGGTCAAAACCGGGGCGGGAAATCTTTCTCTGACCTCAACGACAACCGGCAGCGTCGAAATACAGGAAGGAACGATAACGATGGCAAATGCCTTGGGTAATACCGGCAAACGATTCAGCCAGGTTACCATTGGTCCGGGAGCGTCGCTGATTGGCGCTGCGAAAGACTCAATTGGGCACAGCGCCGACAAGGCAATCATTAACGTCTACGGCACGTTTGACACGACCGTTGACAACGAAACGTTGAATAATGTTGAACTTCACATGTACGGCGGCACGGCGCAAGCGACCAGCAAAAGTACGTTTGACATGTACAGTAACGACACCAAGATTTACTCGCACGCACTGGAAGGCGCGTCGGCTGAAAATCCCACCGTTTCAACGATTTCAGCCGTCCTTCTGGTTCGCAATAACGTAACGCTCGACATCACAACGGACGCCAATACTCAACTGAACGTTTCCAGCGTTATTCGATCCGAAAACGCCGCCGGCAAGGTCGTTAAGTATGGCGAAGGCACGCTGTATTTGACTGCTGAAAACAGCTTCCAGGGCGGATTTGACATTAAAGAAGGACGAGTTATTTCCAATGGCGGCAATACCAATCCCAGCAACCTCGGCTCCGGTCCGATTACCATTGAGAAGAACGCTGTTTTGGATTTACGCTATTCTAACCAGTTTGGTTACGGCGCTAATCCCCCCGACGTTACCGTTCGCGGTACGCTCATTCCATACACCTTTACGCATATTAAAAACGTAACATTGGAAGACGGCTTGGTTGAAGCGGAAAACGGCTACGCCGACGGCGGAACGGGATTCGACTTTGCCACTCGAACCGGAACGATTACTTCGACTGGAAACTCGACGATTAAATCCCGCATCCATATTAATGCCGGCGCGACGGCAACGTTTAACGTTGCGTCTGGTACGTTGACCGTTGACGGCATTATCAAAAGCGACGGCGGATACACCAAGACCGGCGCGGGTACGTTAAAGCTCACTGCGGCTAACGCGTACACCGGCGCTACGACCGTTTCTGAAGGTACGCTGCATTTGACCAGTACCGGATCTCTGGCGTCCTCCGGCGTTACCGTTGCCTCTGGCGCAACCTTTATCGACGCTGCTCCGGAAATCACGTCTGCTGTTACGCTCAACGGCGGCGCGCTCACTCTGGGCGACTCCGGTTCGGCGGCGGCAATTACAATTGGCGACTTTGCCGTTACAGGCGGTACAGTCAACTTTGATTTCTATAGTTCAGATTATGATATTTTGACAACCGGCGCTGCCACGCTGACGTCTGGAACGATTAACGTTACGTTCAACAACGGCAGCGAAACTGCGTGGTGGAACAACGCGCCTGACGCCGGATACGTTCTGATGCAAACCAGCGGTCTGACTGCTGATTTGACTAACCTTCAGGTAAACGTCAGCAGCGCGGCAACGTCAAGCTGGTATCTGGCAACGGCAGACAACAATCTTGTTCTCAAGAAACTGGACGGTCCGGAACCGCCGGAACCGCCGACTCCGTCTTCGGATTATTATGACGCCAATACGACAGACATTTCTGCTGACGCTTGGACTATTGACGGTACGAATAAGAAGGGCGTAGTGTTTAACGACGGCGAACAGAATACAGCGACGTTTAACAATCCGGTAGAACTCAACGCTAACGGAACGTTTGATATTGGCGCGAACCGCGATCTTACGGTTGCTGGCGTCATTTCCGGTAACGGAGGTTTGGAAAAGACCGGCGACGGTATTCTTACGCTGTCTGGCGACAATACGTATACCGGCGAAACAAAGGTTTCTGCCGGAACTCTCAACCTGACTAAAACTGGTCAAAAGGGAACTTTAGCAACAGGAAGTACGTTAACCGTTGACGGCGCTACGTCCGTTGTTACTGGGCATGGCGATATTTTTGGTTATACCGACGGAACAGTTGCAACGATCAATTTGACCAACGGAGGAACGCTGCATAACGATTCAACCGACGCCCACATTACCGTTGGCGCCGAGATCAATATGAACAGCGGCGTTATTTCATCTGAAAACGGCGCTGGCAGCTCAACGTATGGCAACTATGTGTTTGATAACGCTATCAACGTCCTGGGCGGAACTGATAATGTCATTTCCGCTAATAGAATCGCGCTTCGTGATTTAGGCGCCGCCGGCGCAGGAAAGATTATCGTTGCGAAAGACGCAATACTGACGATTTCCTCGCAAATTATCAATCCCGACGGGTATCCTGTTCCTCTGGTTAAAGAGGGCGAAGGAACGCTGGTTCTTTCCGGCGACAATACGTTTACCAGCGACACAACGGTTTCTGCGGGAACGCTCAACTTGACTAAAACTGGTCAAAAGGGAACTTTAGCAACAGGAAGCACGTTAAACGTTGTCGGTTCTTCGTCCGTTGTAACA